>CALJUI010000147.1 GCA_937975735.1 uncultured Rubrivivax sp. | reverse complement strand
ATCGTGATCGGGTCCACGAAGGCCTCGGAGCCGGCGATCTTGGGCACGCCGGTGTTCAGCGGCCCGCGCAGCGGCGGCCGCGGCGAGATCAGCGTGCTGGTGGCCCCGGCCGGGGCCTGCACGCTGGTCGGCGACGCCGCCTCGCGCGGCGACAGCGGCACCGGCCGCGGCTCGACGACGTTGCGCTTGCCGGCGGCCTCGTCAGGCAGCGCGTCGGCGCGGCGCGCGGCCTGCTCGAGGCGCCAGCGCTCGGCCAGCACCCGGCGCGCCTCCGGGTCCAGGCGCTGGTATTCCTCCCAGCGCTCGCTGCGCGTCTGCGGCGACCAGCGCTGCGCCTCCTGGAACTGCACACGTGCGCGGCCGCGCTCGGCCGGCGACAGCTGCGACCAGGCGTTCATGCGCTCCTGCACACGCGCTCGCTCGTCGTCGGGCAGGGACGGGAAGCGCCGGGCCACCTCGAGCCACTTCTGCTGGCGCTCGCTGTCCATCGTCGCCCAGTCATGCTGCAGCGGGGCCAGCGCCTGGCGCTCCGCCGGTGCCAGCGACTGCCAGTCGGTGCCGGCCACGAGGGTCTGGGCCAGGATCGGGGACGCCGCGCCGACGGCGAAGGCCAGCACAAGGCCGCGCGCGAGTCGATGAAGGGCAGGGCGGTGATGGGCAGGGCGTCGCCGCATGGGGTCAGGGCTGGGACAGCTTCAGGAAGCCGCCGAAGCCCGCGTCGGTGTAGGCCGCCGGCCGCACCTGGTCGGCCAGCAACAGGGCGTCGACCTCCGCCGCGGCCTGCGAGCGTTCGCGCTGCTGCCAATGGTCGAGCATCACGAGTCCGAGCGCCAGTGCGAGCGCCGACACCAGGCCCGCCAGGCCCGCGCGCCAGCGGTCCAGCCGGCCCAGCACGGCCACGCCGCCGGGTGCGGCAACCACGGGGGTGGCGGGGCGCAGGTCCCGGGCACGCGCCAGCGCACGCTCGCGCGCGAAGCGCAGGCGCTCGCCGACATCGGCCGGTAGTTGATGGCTGCCTTCGCTGAGCACGCGCGCCAGCCCGGCCGCCACGCGGGCTTCCAGAAGGTCCACATCCGCCCGAGGCGGGGTTGCGGCGATGCTCATGGCGTGACTCCCTTGGCCGCCAAGGCCTTGGCCAAAGCACGTACGGCTCTTGAACAATGGGTCTTGACGCTGCCTTCCGAGCATCCCATCACGGACGCCGTTTCGGCAACGTCGAATTCCTCCCAGTAACGCAGCATGAAGGCCTCACGTTGACGGGTGGGCAGGGCCTCGATCTCGGTCTCGATCAGGGCCAGCAGCTGGCTGCGTCCGACGGTGTCCGCTGCGCTCTCCGCGCCGAGGCTGCCGTCCATGGTGCGCAGCGCTTCCAGCAGGTCGAACTCGCCGTCGTCGCCCGGTCCTTCGAAGTCCGACAGGTTCTGCATCACCGCGTTGCGCACCTTCTGGCGCCGGAAGTGGTCCATCGTCGCGTTCGACAGGATGCGCTGGAAGATCAGCGGCAACTCGGCGGCGGGCCGGTCGGCGTACTTCTCGGCCAGCTTGATCATCGCGTCCTGCACGATGTCCAGCGCGGCGTGATCGTCCCTCACGGCATAGACGGTGCGCTTGAACGCGCGGCGTTCGATGCTCTTGAGGAAGTCGGACAGCTCGAGGTCGGTGGCCAAGGAATCCAGGCGCCCGTGGCGCCCTGCTCGAAACGCGGCCGATTATGGCACCCGACCCCAGGCCGCCGGTCCGGCGGGCGTGCAATGCCATAATGCTGCTTCGCACAACGCACTGCGCGGTTTCGACCCGGCCGGCCGACCTGGCCCCGGGCAACGGGCCACGCTGGTCCCGAGTCCGCCTCACGAGGGCGAGAGGAGGGGTACCGATGGTTTTTCGTCAGAGAAATTCACTGAGGTTCGACATGGACACGACTGCCGCGGAACTCAAGGGCGCCCCCTCGGCCCCGACCGCAACCCCCCCCTCCTCGACGACGGCCGACCCCAACGGGGCCGAGATCCTCGTCAAGTGCCTTCAGGCCGAAGGCGTGCGCTACCTCTGGGGCTACCCCGGTGGCGCGGTGCTCTACATCTACGACGCCCTGTACAAGCAGGGGACCATCCAGCACGTGCTGGTGCGCCACGAGCAGGCTGCGGTGCACGCCGCCGACGGCTTCGCGCGCGCCACCGGCGAGGTCGGCGTGGCGCTGGTGACCAGCGGGCCCGGCGTGACCAATGCGGTCACCGGCATCGCGACGGCCTACATGGACTCGATCCCGATGGTGATCATCACCGGGCAGGTCCCCACGCCGGCGATCGGGCTGGACGCCTTCCAGGAGTGCGACGCCGTCGGCATCACGCGGCCGATCGTCAAGCACAACTTCCTCGTCAAGGACGTGCGCCATCTGGCGGCGACGATGAAGAAGGCCTTCCACATCGCCCGCACGGGGCGCCCGGGGCCGGTGGTCATCGACGTGCCCAAGGACGTGTCGCTGGCCACCACGCCCTTCGCCTACCCGGAGCGCGTGGAGATGCGCTCGTACAACCCGGTGCGCAAGGGCCACGGCGGCCAGATCCGCCAGGCGGTTTTTTTTTTGAAGGAGACGGCGACCACCGAGATCTACACCGGCGGCGGCGTGATCCTGGGCGATGCGTCGCCCGAGCTGCGCGAGCTCGTCGACATGCTCGGCTACCCGACGACGAACACGCTGATGGGCCTGGGCGCGGTGCCGGCCAGCGACCGGCGCTTCCTGGGCATGCTCGGCATGCACGGCACGTACGAGGCCAACATGACGATGCAGCACTGCGACGTGCTGCTCGCGGTGGGCGCGCGCTTCGACGACCGCGTCATCGGCAACCCGAAGCACTTCGCGTCGATGGCGCGCAAGATCATCCACATCGACATCGACCCGTCGAGCATCAGCAAGCGCGTCAGGGTCGACATCCCGATCGTCGGCGACGTGAAGGACGTGCTGCAGGAGCTGCTGGCGCAGCTGCGCGAGGCCGGCCGCCGGCCCGACGGCGACAAGCTGGCCGCCTGGTGGCGACAGATTGACGAGTGGCGCGCGCGCAAGTGCCTGGCCTACAAGCCCAGCAGCGAGCTGATCAAGCCGCAGGCCGTGGTCGAGACCCTGTGCCGGCTGACCCGCGGGCGCGACACCTACATCACCTCCGACGTCGGCCAGCACCAGATGTGGGCCGCGCAGTACTACGGCTTCGAG
>CALJUI010000146.1 GCA_937975735.1 uncultured Rubrivivax sp. | reverse complement strand
CGCTTCCTCACCGGCCGCGGCCAGTACACCGACGACATCGTGCTGCCGCAGCAGAGCTACGGCGTCTTCCTGCGCTCGCCCTACGCGCATGCGACGCTGAAGAAGGTCGACACCGCCGCCGCCGCGAAGGCGCCCGGGGTGCTCGGCATCTTCACCGGCGCGCACTTCAAGGACATCGGCGGCCTGCCCTGCGGCTGGCAGATCAACAACACCGACGGCAGCGCGATGACCGAGCCCAAGCACCCGGTGCTCGCGCACGGCAAGGTGCGCTACGTCGGCGACCGGGTCGCGCTGGTCGTCGCCGAGACGCTCGAGCAGGCCAAGGCCGCGGCGCAGCTGATCGACGTCGACTACGAGGAGCTGCCGGCGGTCGTCGACATCGCCACCGCCGCGAAGGCCGGCGCGCTGGTGCACGACGAGGCCAAGGGCAACCAGTGCTATCTCTGGGCCATCGGCGACAAGGACGGCGTCGACGCCGCCTTCAAGAGCGCCGCACACAAGACCACGCTGACCTTCCGCAACAACCGGCTGATCCCGAACGCGATCGAGCCGCGCGCGGCAAACGCCGCCTACGACGCCAACGCCGACAGCTACACGCTGTACGTGGCCAACCAGAACCCGCACGTCGAGCGGCTGCTGATGTGCGCCTTCGTGCTCGGCATCCCGGAGCACAAGATGCGCGTCGTGGCGCCCGACGTCGGTGGCGGCTTCGGCTCGAAGATCTTCCTCTACGGCGAGGAGACCGCACTGGTCTGGGCCAGCAAGCAGATCGGCCGGCCGATCAAGTGGACCGCCGAGCGCAGCGAGTCCTTCCTGTCCGACGCGCACGGCCGCGACCACCTGACCACCGCCGAGCTGGCGCTCGACAAGGACGGGCACTTCCTGGCCTTGCGCGTGAACACGGTGGCCAACCTCGGCGCCTACCTGTCGACCTTCTCGACCGCGGTGCCGACGATCCTGTACGCGACGCTGCTCGCCGGCCAGTACAAGACGCCGAAGATCCACTGCCAGGTGCAGGCGATGTTCACCAACACCGCCCCGGTGGACGCCTACCGCGGCGCCGGCCGGCCGGAGGCCACCTACACCGTCGAGCGCATCGTCGAGACCGCGGCGCACGAGCTGAAGATGGACCCGGCCGAACTGCGCCGGCGCAACTTCATCACCGAGTTCCCGTACGCGTCGCCGGTCGGCCTGACCTACGACACCGGCGACTACGACGCGACGATGAAGCGCGCGGTCGAGCTCGCCGACGTGAAGGGCTTCGCCGAGCGGCGCAAGGCCAGCGAGGCCAAGGGCCTGAAGCGGGGCCTCGGCTACTCGGCCTACATCGAGGCCTGCGGCATCGCGCCGAGTTCGGTCGCCGGTGCGCTCGGCGCCCGCGCCGGCCTGTTCGAGGCCGGCGAGGTGCGCGTGCACCCGACCGGCAAGGTCTCGATCTTCACCGGCAGCCACAGCCACGGCCAGGGGCACGAGACGACCTTCGCGCAGGTGGTGGCCGACAAGCTCGGCATCCCGATGAGCGACATCAGCATCGAGCACGGCGACACCGGCAAGGTGCTGTTCGGCATGGGCACCTACGGCAGCCGCTCGCTGGCCGTCGGCGGCACCGCCATCGTCAAGGCGGTCGACAAGATCATCGCCAAGGGCAAGAAGATCGCGGCGCACCTGATGGAGGCCTCGGACGCCGACGTGGTCTTCGAGGGCGGCGAGTTCAAGGTCGCCGGCACCGACAAGAAGGTCCCGTTCGCGCAGGTCTCGCTAACCGCCTACGTGCCGCACAACTTCCCGCACGACAAGCTCGAGCCGGGGCTGAACGAGAACGCGTTCTACGACCCAAGCAACTTCACCTACCCGGCCGGCAGCTACATCTGCGAGGTCGAGGTCGATCCGGCCACCGGCCACGTGCGCATCGACCGCATGACCGCCTGCGACGACTTCGGCAACGTCATCAACCCGATGATCGTCGAGGGCCAGGTGCATGGCGGCCTGGCGCAGGGCATCGGCCAGGCCCTGCTCGAGCACGGCGTCTACGACGACGAGTCGGGCCAGTTGCTGACCGGCAGCTACATGGACTACGCGATGCCGCGCGCCGACGACTTCCCCAGCTTCACGGTCGAGACCGCCAAGGGCACGCCGTGCACGCACAACCCGCTGGGCGTCAAGGGCTGCGGCGAGGCCGGCGCGATCGGCTCGCCGCCGGCGGTGATCAACGCGATCTGCGACGCCCTCGGCGTCAAGGACGTGCCGATGCCGGCGACGCCGTTCACGGTCTGGAAAGCGGCCCAGGCTGCGCGCTGAACAGGAGAAACAAGCATGCAAGCATTTGCCTACACCAAGCCGGCGTCGATCGCCGATGCCGCCAAGGCGGTCAAGGGCGACGCCAAGCTGCTCGCCGGCGGCCAGTCGCTGCTGGCGTCGATGAAGCTCGGCCTGGCCGCGCCCGACACCCTGATCGACCTCGGCGGCGTCGCCGAACTCAAGGGCATCACAGTCGGCAAGGACAGCGTGCGCGTCGGCGCGATGTGCACGCACGCCGAGGTGGCCGCCGACGCCGGCGTGGCCAAGGCCATCCCGGCGCTGGCCAAGCTCGCCAGCAACATCGGCGACCGCCAGGTGCGCAACCGCGGCACGATCGGCGGCAGCCTGGCCAACAACGACCCGGCCGCCTGCTACCCGGCCGCGGTGCTCGGCCTGGGCGCGACCATCCAGACCAACCAGCGCACGATCGCCGCCGACGACTTCTTCACCGGCCTGTACGAGACCGCGCTGAAGAACGGCGAGCTGATCACCGCGGTCAGCTTCCCGGTGCCCGAGAAGGCCGGGTGGCAGAAGTTCAAGCAGCCGGCGTCGCGCTTCTCGCTGGTCGGCGTCTTCGTGTCCAAGGGCCCGCAGGGCACGCGGGTGGCCGTGACCGGCGCCGGGCCCTGCGTGTTCCGCGTCAAGGCGCTGGAGGACAAGCTCGCGGCCGACTGGTCGGCCAAGGCCTGCGAAGGCGTCAAGGTCCCGGCCGACGGCCTGAACAGCGACCTGCACGGCTCGGCCGAATACCGCGCCGCGCTGATTCCGGTGCTGGCCGGCCGCGCGGTGGGCTGACCCTTCGACTACGATGGCCCGAACGCCGCACCCGGTGCGGCGTTTTTCTTGGACATGACCGACACCGCGCTGCCCACCTCGATCGACGACACCCAGGCCCGGCTGCTGGCGCACGACTACGTCGCCGACCGGCAGCTGGCCACCGTCGTCTTTCTCGCGCTGAAGTTGCAGCGGCCGCTCTTCCTCGAGGGCGAGCCCGGCACCGGCAAGACCGAGATCGCGCGCACGCTGTCGGCGATGCTCGCGCGGCCGCTGATCCGGCTGCAGTGCTACGAGGGCCTGGACCTGGCCGGCGCCGCCTACGAATGGAACTACGGCCGCCAGATGATGGAGATAAGGCTCGCCGAGAAGGACAACGTCTCGCGCGACGCATTGGCCGGCGAGCTTTTCAGCGATCGCTTCCTGACCAAGCGCGCACTGCTGCAGGCCATCGACCCGGCGCAGCCGGTGCCGCCGGTCCTGCTGATCGACGAACTCGACCGCGCCGACGAACCCTTCGAGGCCTTCCTGCTCGAGGTGCTGGCCGACTTCCAGATCACGATCCCCGAGCTCGGCACGGTCAAGGCGAGCGCGCCACCCATCGTCGTCCTGACGTCGAACCGCACGCGCGAGATCCACGACGCCGTCAAGCGGCGCTGCCTGTACCACTGGGTCGGCTTCCCCGACGTGCAGCGCGAGCTGGCGATCCTGCAGCGGCGCGTGCCCGGTGTCGACAAGGAGCTCGCGCGCCAGATCGTCGCCTTCGTGCAGGGCCTGCGCAGCATCGACCTGTACAAGCTGCCCGGCATCGCCGAGACGATCGAATGGGCGCGCGCGCTGATGGAGCTGGACGCGCTGGTGCTCGACCCGCAGGTGATCCAGGACACGCTGGGCGTGCTGCTGAAGTACCAGGACGACATCGCGCGCATGCAGGGCAGCGACGCGGCGCGGCTGCTCGACGAGATCCGCGCGAAGAACACGGCCCGGCCCTGATGCTGCCGGCGCGCACCTCCCCCGGCCACCTGGCGGAGAACGTCATGCACTTCGCGCGCGTGCTGCGCACCGCCGGCATGCCGGTCGGCAGCGACCGCGTGCAGCTCGCGCTGCAGGCGCTGCAGGTGGCGGGCCTCCAGTCCCGCGGCGACTTCCACGCCGTGCTGTCGGCCTGCATGATCGACCGCATCGAGCACCGAGAGCTGTTCGACCAGGCCTTCACGCTGTTCTGGCGCGACCCCGACCTGATGGGTCGCATGCGCGCGCTGCTGCTGCCCAAGGTGCAGGCCAAGGAGGGCCCGCTGCCGACGAAGGAGAACCGGCGCCTGGCCGGCGCCCTGTTCCCGAACCCGCCGCAGAGCGCCGCCGACGAGCCGCCGAAGGACGAGCTCGAGGTCCACGCCACGCTGACCTGGAACGACCGCGAACTGCTGCGCAAGGCCGACTTCGAGACGATGAGCGCCGAGGAATGGGCGATGGCGCGGCGGCTGCTTGCGCAGATGCGGCTGATCTTCGAGCCGCTGAAGACACGCCGCACGCGCGGCGCCGCACGACCCGGCCGCGCCGACTGGCGCGCGACGATGGCGGCGATGGCGCGCCACGGCGGCGAGCTGTGGGACATGCGCTGGCGCCGTCCGCGCACGCGGCCGGCGCCGCTGGTGCTGCTGGCGGACATTTCCGGCTCGATGAGCCGCTACTCGCGCATGCTGCTGCACTTCGGCCACGCGCTGGGCCACGCCGACGCGCGCGTCGAGAGCTTCGTCTTCGGCACGCGCCTCACGCGCACGACGCGGCTGCTGAAGAGCCGCGATCCCGACCTCGCGGTGGGCCAGGTCGTGCGCGCGGTCGAGGACTGGTCCGGCGGCACCCGCATCACGACCAGCCTGCACGAATTCAACCGGCGCTGGGCGCGCCGCGTGCTGTCGGGCAACGCGACGGTGCTGCTGATCTCCGACGGCCTCGAGCACGGCGACACCGACGCGCTGGCCTTCGAGATGGAGCGCCTGCACAAGAGCTGCCGCCGCCTGATCTGGCTGAACCCGTTGCTGCGCTTCGAGCAGTTCGAGCCGCGCGCGGGCGGCATCAAGGCGATGCTGCCGCACGTCGACCGCTTCCTGCCGGCGCACAACCTGGAGAGCCTGGAAGCGCTCGTCCAGGTGCTCGCCGCCCCCACCCGACCCCACCGACCGGACCGATCACCATGCAACTGAGCAACCAGCAGACCCTGCCCGTCAACCAGCAACAGGCCTGGGAGGCGCTGAACGACACCACGCTGCTGCAGGCCTCGATCCCCGGCTGCGAGAGCCTCACCGCCAGCGGCGAGCATCAGTACGAGGTGGTCGTGATGGCCGCGGTCGGCCCGGTGAAGGCCAAGTTCAAGGGCAAGCTGCGGCTGGACGAGCTGAACCCGCCGACCTCCTACGTGATGCACTTCGAGGGCCAGGGCGGCGCCGCCGGCCACGGCAAGGGCTCCGCCGAGGTGAAGCTCGAGGCCGCCGGCCCGAGCGAAACCGTGCTGCACTACACCGCCAACGCCAGCGTCGGCGGCAAGATCGCGCAGATTGGCTCGCGAATCGTCGACATGGCGGCGCAGAAGATGGCGAAGGACTTCTTCGAGGCCTTCAACGCCCGGCTGGCCGAGAAGTACGGCGTGGCGCCGGCGGCAGCGCCCGCCGCCGAGGCGCCGGCGGGGCTGTGGGCGCGCATCGCCGCGTGGTTCCGGCGCGTCTTCGGCGGCTGAACCTTAGCGCGCCTTCATCGGGCAGGTGCTGATGCCCAGCAGCGAGTAGGCCGGACACCAGCCGATCAGGCCGGTGGCGATCGGCACGATGCCGATCCAGCCCCACACGCCGACCGTGCCGGTGGCGGCCAGCGCCACCAGCGCACCGCCGACGATGACCCGCAGGCTGCGGTCCAGTGTTCCTTCGTTGATCTTCATGGTTCGGGCTCCTCTTGCCGTGGGGCCGCCCATTCGGTTCAGGCGGCATGAGCCCACTGTGCCGAGCCGGTCGGCCGCGGTCTGTGACCTCGGTCACTCAGCGCGGCGAGGTCCCCGCGCCTTCGGCCAGCGCGCGCAGCGCGGCCGGATCGCGCACGTCGATGCGCTCGCGGGCCAGGCCGATCCAGCCGGCGCGCTCGAAGCGCTTGAGCAGCCGCGTCACCATCTCGCGCACCGTGCCGAGCTCGTCCGCCAGCGCCTGGTGCGTGACGTGCAATGTCGTCCCGTGGCCCAGCAATGCAGCGGCCAGCCGCTGGTCGAGGCGCTGGAAGGCCACCGCCTCGGTCAGCGCCATCAGGTCGGCCAGCCGATCGGCGAAGACGCCGAACACGAAGCGCCGGAACGGCTCGTGCGCCGCCCAGCGGTCGAACCCCGCCGGCGACAGCATCAGCAGCCGCGTCGCGGCGGTGGCCTCGCCATGCGCGCTCAGCGGCGTGTGCCCGAACAGGCTGCAGGTCGAGACGACGCAGAGCTCGCCGGGGCCGACGCGGTAGAGCTCGATCGAACGCCCCTGGGACGAGCCGCGCGCCACGCGAACCTCGCCCTCGAGCACCAGCGGGAAGCCTTGGCACGGCGCGTGTTCCTCGAACAGCACGGTGCCGGCCGGCACGTCGACCCGGCGGACGAAGCGCGCCAGATCGTCGCCGCGCAGGCCGTCGGGCAGATCGGCCAGCGCCGGATAGGCCGCACGCAGCGCCTGCAACGCCGCATCGGGCTCGGTCGAGGGGGGTGGCGCGCTCATCGAGGACGGTTCGCGGTGCTGGGCCGCACTGTAGCGGGCCGCCGGCTGGCGTTATCGTCGCGGCCATGAAAGCCCGCGGCGTCCACCTGCAGTACCAGTTCGAGCGCGAGGCGCAGCAGGGCGCCGCGCTGCAAAACCCGCTGTTCGACCTGCTCTCCGCGGTGCACGACTGCGGCTCGATCCAGCATGCGGCGAAGGCGCTCGGCGCCTCGTACCGGCATGTCTGGGGTTCGCTCAAGCGCTGGGAGGACGAGCTCGGCGAGCCGCTGGTGACCTGGGCGCAGGGCCAGCCGGCGCGGCTGACGCCGTTCGCCGACCGGCTGCTGTGGGCCGAGAAGCGCGCCCGCGCGCGGCTCGCGCCGCACATCGAGGCGCTGCGCGCCGAACTCGGCCGCGTGCTGACCGAGG
This sequence comes from uncultured Rubrivivax sp., assembly GCA_937975735.1. Classification (GTDB taxonomy): domain Bacteria; phylum Pseudomonadota; class Gammaproteobacteria; order Burkholderiales; family Burkholderiaceae_C; genus Rubrivivax. The sequence goes on along the minus strand of CALJUI010000146.1, from coordinate 549 downwards.
CGCTGGATGGCTCGCAGCAGGTGCTGACGATCCACGCCAGCCACGACCTGGCCCTGCCACGCCTGCGCGAGGCCGCCGCCGCGCAGGGCCTGCACATCGAGCTGCGATTCGCCGGCAGCATGGACGCGCTGCGCGCGCTGGCCGAGGGCCGCTGCACCGTCGCCGGCTTCCACGTGCCGCCGCTGGCCGACAGCCGCAACCGCATCGCGCGCGCACTCAAGCCGCTGCTCAAGCCCGGCAAGCACAAACTGATCGGCTGCATGACCCGCCGCCTGGGGCTGATCGTCGCGGCCGGCAACCCGCAGGGCGGGGGCTCGCTGGCCGACCTGCCGCGGCTGCGTTTCGTGCCGCGCCAGGCCGGCTCGGGCACGCGGCTGCTGACCGCGCACCTGCTGGCCGAGGCCGGCGTCGATCCTTCGACGATCCCCGGCTTCGACGGCGCCGCCGAGGACAGTCATCTGGCCGTGGCCGCCGCGGTGGCCAGCGGTGCGGGCGACGCGGCCTTCGGCATCGAGGCCGCGGCGCGCCAGTTCGGCCTGCACAGATCGG
>CALJUI010000145.1 GCA_937975735.1 uncultured Rubrivivax sp. | reverse complement strand
CGCGGTCGGCGGCGGGGATGCCGTCGAGCCAGCGCCGGGCCTCGTCCTGATCGCCGGCATCGAGCAGTCGTTCGGCCAGGTCGAGCGCGGCCGCGTGCAGGGCCGGCTCGAGTTCGAGCGCACGTCTGAGCAGCGCGACCGCGGTCTCGCCGTCCTCGCCCTCGGCCTGGCGCCGCAGCTGCTCGGCTTCCGACAGCGACTCGAGGTGGCGGTCGAGGAAGGCCCGCACCTGCGACTCCGGCAGCGCGCCCATGAACTGGTCGACCGGCCGCCCGCCCTTGAACAGCACCACCTGCGGGATGCTGCGCACCTGCAGCGCGGCGGCGACCTGCGGGTTCTGGTCGGAGTCGAGCTTGGCGAGCTCGAAGCGGCCCTCGTAGACCTGCACGAGCTTCTCGAGCACCGGCTTGAGCGACCGGCAGGGGCCGCACCAGGGCGCCCAGATGTCGAGCAGCACCGGCACCTCCATCGACCGCCGCAGCACGCGCTGCTGGAAGTCGGCGTCGGTGACGTCGTAGGCGAGGGCAGGGGAGGTGGCGGCGGGGATCATGCGGGCACGGTGTAGTTCAGGGTCATCCGGCCGCCGTCGATCGTGACGATCTCGCCGGTGATATAGCTGGCGGCATCGCTGAGCAGGTAGGCGATCAGGTCGGCGACCTCGGCCGGCTCGCCCAGGCGCTTCATCGGCGTGCGGCTCAGGATGCGCGCACGCGCCTCGTCGCTGGTCAGTACCGCCTGGCGCGCCAGTTCGGTGGCGATCGTGCCAGGGGCGACGGCGTTGACGCGCACGCCGCGGTCGGCCAGCGCCAGCGCCATCACGCGCGTGAGCTGGTTGATGCCGCCCTTGCTGACGTTGTAGCTGGCGATGTTCGGGATCGTCAGCACGCCGTTGACCGAGCTCATGTTGACGATCGCGCCGCGCGCTTGAGCGACCATCACGCGGGCGACCGCCTGGCCGACCAGGAAGGCGCCCTTGAGGTTGACGCCGATCACCGCGTCCCAGTCGGCCTCGGTGATGTCGAGGAAGTCCGCGGCCTTGAAGATGCCGGCGTTGTTGACCAGCGCGTCGACCCGGCCGTGCGCCTGCAGCGTGTCGACCAGCGCGGCGTCGACGGATGCCTTGCTCGAGACGTCGCAAGGGTGCGCGCTGACGGCGATGCCTTCGTCCTGGAGCCGACGCGCGAGCGACTTGACGGCCGCCTCGTGCACGTCCCACAGCGCCAGCCGCGCGCCTTCGCGCGCGAGCCGTTCGGCGCAGGCCGCGCCGATGCCCTGCGCACCGCCGGTGATCACGCAGACGCGGTCGCCGAGTCCGAAGTGGATATCCTGGCCCATCGATGCCTTCAATGACGACGGGCCCGCGTGCGCGGGCCTCGGGAAATCAGCGATCGAGTTTAGCCCTTGGCCGCCGCGGCTTCACGGTCGAGCCAGATCGCCATGCCCTGGGCGTTGAGCTCGAGGTCGATCGCCAGCAGCTCGGCGACCTCGGCGGCCGGGCGCGCGCAGCCATGCCGTTGCAGGCGATCGAGGTAGAGCGCGAGCAGTTCGCGCTTCAGCGTGTCGTGGCGGTCGGGGCCGGGAGCGGTCCGGCGACCGATCGCGACCATGCCGTCGAGCACCGTCAGCAATTCCGCGCCCAGCCTCGGCACGTCGCCGACCCGGCCGAAATGGGTCAGGTAGATCCAGCGAGGCTGTTCGGCGAGCAGCCGCTGGATCGACAGCAGCAGCGCGTCGGGGTCGAACTGCACCGGCGTCGAGGTCGGCAGGATCCAGGGGCCGGCCTCGGTGTCGAACTCGCGGTAGCTGAGCCCGAAGGTGTCGCCGGTGAACCAGCCGCGGCTGCGCTCGTCCCAGATGCAGTGGTGGTGCCGTGCGTGGCCCGGGGTGTCTAGCGCGCGCAGCGTGCGCCGGCCGAGCATCACGGTCGGCTCGTGGTCGCTGGTGTGCATCCGCGCCGCGTCCACCGGAATCAGTCGCCCGTAGGACCGGTCCATCTCCGCCTGGCCGTAGACGGCGAGCGCGCCTTCGTACAGCCGGGCCGGATCGACGAGGTGCGGCGCGCCGCGCGGGTGGGCCCAGACGCAGGCGCGCGGCAGCGACTGCATCAGTGCCCCGACGCCGCCGGCATGGTCGAGGTGCACGTGGGTCGGGATCACCCAGTCGACGGCGTCCGGCGCCAGCTCCAGCGCCTGCAAGGTCTCGAGCAGCCGTGGCACCGCGAAGTTGGTGCCGGTGTCGACGAAGGCGGCGCGACCGCCGTCGACGATCAGGTAGGCGGCGTCGAAGCGGTCGCGGTGGAAACCGGTATCGATCGCGACGATGCCGTCGGAGAGCGCCTCGGCGAAGGGCGGCAGGGCCCGGGCCATCGGCTCCTCAGCGCGCCAGCACCGTCCACAGTCGGCCGATCTCGGCGACGCCGTCGCCGCCCTTGAGCTGGCGCAGGGTCTGCAGGCCCTTGGCCTTGGTCGCCGGCGACTGGATCTGCGCCATGCCCAGGCGCAGCTTCGCGTCCTCGGGCCGCTTCAGGCCGCCCTTGGCGATGCCCTGCTCGATCAGCTTGATGCCGCGATCGACCTCGCCGCGCGTCACGTAGGCGTAGCCGATGTCGACCAGGTCGTTGCCGTCGGCGGCGTTCATCGCCTGCGCGGCGTCGCCGGCGATCGACTCCTTCTGCTCGGCGTCGCGCTTGATCGCCAGGTCGCGCAGGCGCGCGTGGCGCTCGGCCTCCGGGCCCTTGCCGAGCGCACCGCTGGCGTAGCCCTTCTGCACGATCTTCAGGCCCTCGGCCGGCAGCCGGGCCTGCAGCGCGAGTTGGGCCATCTCCATGTACTCGGCGGTGTCGTCCAGCGTGTCGGTGGCCAGCTTCAGGCGCATCACGTCGAGGCCGAAGCGGGTGGAGAAGTTCGGCTTGCGGATCAGGCGGCCGAGGTAGGCATTCCAGTAATCCTTTTTCGGGTAGTAGGCGAGCAGCTTTTCCAGCGTGGCGATGTAGCCGGTCGTCTGGTTGGTGCGCTGCTGCGCGTCGGCCAGGCGCAGCAGGTCCTCCTCGTCGGGGCGCTTGCCGGCCTTCTCGGCCGCCGCCACCGAAGCGGCGGCATCGCGCGCGATCGCCGCGTAGTCGCCGGTCTGCGCCTGCAGGTAGGACTGCAGTTGCTTGAGTTGCGCGCTGTTGCTGCCCAGCGCCTGCGCCTTGTCCAGCCACTGCTGCGACTTGCCCCAGTTGCGCAGCTGCGAGTACGCGAAGGCCAGCGACTCGGCGACCTGGCGCTGTTCGGCGCCGGAGACCTTCGGGAAGACCGACTCGAAGGCATCGACCGCGGCGCTGTTGTCGCCCGCGCGCTGCGCGGCGGCGCCCTTCATGCGGTCGATCGTCAGCTGTTCGGCGGCGGTCTTGCCGCCGACCGCCTCGGCCTCGCGGACCTTGGCCAGCGCTTCGCGGCCCTTGCCGGCCTTCAGCAGTTCGCTGGCCTGCTGCAGCGGCTTGCCGACTTCGGGTCGCAGGCCCTGCGCCTGGCTCAGGGACAGGCTGCCGGCGGCCAGCAGGGCGAGGGTCAGGGCGCGCAGGGTCTTCATCGGTCGGTGGTCCTTCTCATTCGGGCGTCAAAAGAAAAACGGGGATCGGCCAGGATGATGGACCGACCCCCGGCAGGCGCACGAGCCTCAGTTCATGAACTGCTCGTTGCCCACCAGGCCGATCTTGGTCACACCCAGCCGCTGTGCGGAGGCCATGATCATCGCGACCGTCTTGTACTGAACGAGTTTGTTGGGTCGCAGGTGGACCTCGGGCTGCACCGACTGCGCCGCGATCGCCAGCAATCGCGCCTCGAGATCGCCGCGGCCGTTGACCAGCTCGCCGTTCCAGCCGATCGTGCCGTCGAAGTCGACGTCGATGCGGATGATCTCCGGCGGCACCGGCGGCTGGCTGGCCGGGCCGATCGGCATGTTCATCTTGACCGCGTGGGTCTGGATCGGGATCGTGATGATGAACATGATCAGCAGCACCAGCATCACGTCGATCAGCGGCGTCGTGTTGATGTCGATCATCACGTCGTTGTCGCCCGACTCGCTTCCCATACTCATGGCCATGGCCGTTCCTCCTTCAGCGGCTCACCGGGCCGGCGGGCGGCTCGGTGATGAAGCCGACCTTGGCGATGCCGGCACGGGTGCAGGCCACGACGACGCGGCCGACCGATTCGTAGCGCGACTCCAGGTCGCCGCGGATGTGCACCTCGGGCTGCGGCTCCATCACCGCCACTTCCTTCAGGCGCTTGACCAGCGACTCGATGTCCGGCACCTGCTGCATGCCCCAGAACATCTCGCCGTCGCGGTTGACCGCGATGACGATGTTCTCGGGCTTGGTCTGCGTCGGCAGGTTGCGCTCCTTCGGCAGCTCGAGCTGGATCGACTGCGTCACGACCGGGATCGTGATCAGGAAGATGATCAGCAGCACCAGCATCACGTCCACCAGCGGGGTGGTGTTGATGGCGGTGTTGAGCTGGTCTTCGCCTTCGTCGGCGGCTCCGACGTTCATGCCCATGGCTGGCTCCTGTTCGACCGCGCGGTCGCGCTCACTTCTTGCCGGCGAGCAGGACGTTGTGGACGTCGTTGCCGAAGGCGCGCACGCGCTCCATCGCCGTCTTGTTGCGGCGGACCAGCCAGTTGTAGCCCATCACCGCCGGCACCGCGACGGCCAGGCCGATGGCGGTCATGATCAGCGCCTCGCCGACCGGACCGGCGACCTTGTCAATCGAGGCCTGGCCGGAGATGCCGATCGCCACCAGCGCGTGGTAGATGCCCCAGACGGTGCCGAACAGGCCGACGAAGGGGGCCGTCGAACCGACGGTCGCGAGGAAGGCCAGACCGTCCTGCAGGCGGCTGTTGACGCTGTCGATCGCGCGCTGCACCGACATCGAGACCCAGGTGTGCAGGTCGATCTGCTCGACCAGCGTGCCCTCGTGGTGTTCGCTGGCCTTCACGCCGCTCTCGGCGATGTAGCGGAACGCACTGCCTTCCTTCAGCGAGCCGATGCCGTCCTTCACCGAACCCGCGGTCCAGAAGGTCTTGGCGGCGACCTCGCCGCTCTTGAGCAGCCGGCTCTGCTCCCAGAGCTTGGTGAAGATGATGTACCAGCTGCCCATCGACATGATCAGCATGATCACCAGCGTCGACTTGGCGACCAGGTCGCCCTGGTTCCACAGCGCTTCGAGGCCGTAGGGGTTCTCGATGGTCTGCTTTTCGGTGACTGCCTCGAGCGGCGCCGCCGGCGCGGCGGCGGGCATCGCGGCCATGGGCGGTGCCGAGGCCGGCTCCGAGGCCGCCTGGGCCAGCGCCAACTGCGGCGCAGCGACGAACAAGACCAGCGCGGATAGGGCGCCGGCGGCGAATCGGGCGATGGCGGCGCCCCGCAGGGTGTGGATCAGGGACATGTTCTCTCCAGGGAAAAGGTCTTCGTTGCGGCGCTTGTGGCGCGCGGGAAGGGGCAGGTCAGTTGAGATTCCAGACGTAGGTCACACGTCTGGTCAGCGGCTGCGGCTTGCCGTCGATGGTGCCGGGCGTGGCGGTGCAGTCCGTCATCAGCTTGTCGACGAGGACGCGGTCCATCAGCTTGTGCTCGCGCGAGAAGCCCACGGGCTTGATCACCTTGACGTCGGTGACCCGGCCGTTGGTGCCGACCGTGATGTCGATCGTGGTGGTGCCGGTGATTTCCAGCCGCGCGGCAGCGGACGGGTACTCCGGCTTGCACTGCGCCGACGCCCAGTTGATGATCGGGTCCGTGCGGGCCGGCGGGGCCGGCGGCGCGGGCGGGGCCGGCGGCGCGGGCGGGGCTTCCGGCGCAGGCGC
>CALJUI010000144.1 GCA_937975735.1 uncultured Rubrivivax sp. | reverse complement strand
CCCCGCCGGTCGCCAGCGCCGCCGCGCGCCCGGCGACCGCGGTGGCCCCCTCGCGCACCGTCTCGTGCGCGACGAGCCCGACGCGTTCGCGCCCCAGCTGCGCCTGCAGCACCCGCACCAGGTTGGCGTCGGTCATCGGCGTCAGCGGGTGCTGACGCATGCCGCTGTCACTGAGCAGTTGCTCGCCGACGAACAGGTGACCCTGGTAGACGGTGCGCCCGTTGACGGGGAACGCGGGCGTCACCGGCACGAAGGGCGCATCGCACAGCGCCATCAGGGCCTCCGCCACAGGACCGATGTTGCCTTGCGGCGTCGAGTCGAACGTGGAGCAGACCTTGAGGTAGAGCCGCCGCGCACCCCAGGCCTGCAGGCGGCGCGCGGCCGCCGACGAGCGCCGCGCCGCCTCGGCCACCTGCGCCGTCCGCGCCTGCCGCGCCACGACCGCGGCGTCGGGCGCCGGTGGCGGCTGCGGCTCGTCGGGCACGCGGATCAGCTGAACCGTGCGCATGCCCGCACGCACCAGGTTGTTGGCCAGGTCGGTGGCGCCGGTGAAGTCGTCGGCGATCGCGCCGAGGGCGAGGCTCATGGCGCGGTCGGTTCCGTGCGGCGCAGCCGGCGCACCGTCTTGGACGCCACCCAGGGAGCCGTCAGCGCGTCCATCCGCCGGAAGTGCGGCGCGGTCAGGTGCGCCTGCAGTGCGGCCTCGTCGTCGTAGCGCTCGTAGAGGAAGAAGCGCTGCGCGTCGGCCGGATCACGGCAGACGTCGAACTGGCGGCAACCGGGCTCGACCTCGCGCGACGCGCGCGCGTTGGCCGCGATCGCCTCGGCAAAGGCCTCGACGTGCGGCGCGTGGATCACGAACTCGACGACCAGCACGTGCATGGCAGCCTCACAGCGAGTAGATGAAGCGCGGCAGCCAGGTCGACAGCCACGGGATGTAGGTGATCAGCAGCACCACCGCGAACGTGGCCGCCATCAGCGGCCACAGGTGCCGCGTGATCTCCCCGATGCCGGCCTTCGCCAGCCGCGCGGCGACGAACAGCGTGCCGCCCACCGGCGGCGTGTACAGCGCGATGGCCAGGTTGGCCGTCATCACCACGCCCACATGCACCATGTCCAGCCCGAAATGCCTGGCCAGCGGCAGGAACAGCGGCGCACTCAGCAGCATCGCCGGCAGCGGCTCGATGAAGATGCCCAGCAGCAGCAGGCAGACGTTGAACAGCATCAGGAACATCCACGGCTCGCTGGCCACGGCGGAGATCCAGTCGGCCATCTGCACCGCCACCTGCTCCACCGTGATCAGCCAGGCCATCGCGCCGGTGGCGCCGATCACCAGCATCACCGTGGCGCTGGTGACGAAGGCGTTCAGCAGCAGCTGCGGGATGCGGCGCCAGCTCAGGTCGCGGTAGTAGAAGAGCGACACGACCAGGCCATAGACGACAGCGATCGACGCCGACTCGCTGGGCGTGAACAGCCCGCTCCAGATGCCACCGATGATGATGATCGGCATCAGCAGCGCCGGCCCGGCGTCCTTCGTCGCGGCCCAGATCTGCGCCGGCGTGCTGCGGTCGTCGCCGTTGTCGCAGCCGCTGCGCCGGCCGTGCCACATGCACACGACGATCAGCGCCAGCGCCGACACCAGCGCCGGCAGCAGCCCGGCCATCGACAGGCTGCGCATCGACACGCCCGAGATGAAGGCGTAAACGAGGAAGGGGATCGACAGCGGCATCAGCAGCGCAATCGTGCCGGCCACGGCCAGCAGCGCGGCGGCGAAGCCGCGCGAATAGCCGCGCGCCACCATCGCCGGGATCACCAGCGAGCCGATGGCCGCCGTGTCCGCGATCGCCGAGCCCGACACGCCGCCGAACATCGTGCAGCTGATCACGGTCACCACGCCCAGCCCGCCGGGCAGCCAGCCGAACAGCACACGCGCGAACTCGACGATGCGCCGCCCCACACCACCCTGCGCCAGCAGCTCGCCGGCGAAGATGAACAGCGGCACCGCCAGCAGGATGAAGGGCTCGACGCCGCCGATGAAGGACAGGAAGATCGTCTCCAGCGGGTGGCCCAGGTCCTGCCACCAGATGATGCCCACCGTGGTGGTCAGGATGGCGAACAGCAGCGGCACGCCGGCGAGCGCGACGACGAAGAACACGCCGAACAGCGTCAGGGCAAGCATGGGGTGCGCTCAGTGGTCAGGCGCGTAGCGCCGAGCGCGCGGCACGCCGCGCAGGATCTGCCACAGGTCCCAGGCCACGAAGGCCGCCATCAGCGTGCAGCCGACGGCCATGCCCATGTACTGGACGGCCATCGGCCACTGCAGCACGGTGAGGCGATTGCCCCAGTTGACGTCCACCAGGTTCCAGCCGTAGCGCACGAGCACGAGCAGCATCGCCAGGCAAAGCAGCTGCACCGCGGCGTCGGCCCAGCGCCGCTGCGCCGTGTCGAGCTTGTCGATGAACTCGGTGATGGTCATGTGCGAACCGCGCTGCGCGGCGCAGGCGCCGCCCAGGAAGGTCACCCACACCATCAGCAGCTCGCCGAACTCCGTCACCCAGGCCAGGTCCTTGTCGACCAGGTGCAGGCTGACGTTGACGAAGACCATCGCCGCCATCGTGGCGCCGATGGCGATCACCGCCCAGTCCACCAAGCGCCCGAGCAGGAGCACCGGCCAGGGGGCCGGCGCCACCGGCGCGAGCAACGGGGCCTGCGGGGGGGCCGCGTCAGCCTGCATCGCGTGCTCCGCGACTCACTTGACGCTGGCGCGCACCATCTCCGCGTCCTTCAGGAACGCATCGACGTCGGCACCGTACTTGTCGCGGGCCTTCGCGTACACCGGCTGCACCGCCTTGCGGAAGGCGTCGACATCGGGCCTGGCGTTGACCTTGGCGCCCTGTTGAATCAAAACATCGACAGCACCGGCCTGCCCCGTATAAGCCGCGAAGTGGAGTGGCTGCCACCTGGCTCCTTCGAATCCTTTGCTTTTGGCACCGACGTCGGCACCCGCATCGAGGGCAACGTCGTCCATCGCCGGGCCGATCAGATCGAAGGGCGTTTTCGGCGCTCCGCGTCGCTGGAAGCGACGTGGATGCTCTTCGGAGGGGACCCCGGCGGCCCGAGCGGCCCGCC
>CALJUI010000143.1 GCA_937975735.1 uncultured Rubrivivax sp. | reverse complement strand
CGGCCCCATCATCCCCCGCGCCAGCCGCGCCGCTCGCCCCGCGATGCCCTGGCCGCCGTCCAGCGGGGCGCGCCGGGCTCTGACGAAGCTCGACTGCCACTCGCCGTCGGCACGGCCGAAGGCCGGCGAGGTGCAGGCCAGCACCAGGCCGGCCACCCGGCGCGGGTGCTCGGCGGCGACCTCCTGCGCCACCATGCCGCCCATGCTGTGGCCGACGATCACTGCCTTGGGGAGGTCCAGCGCGTCGAGCAGGTTGACCACCGACGCGGCCATCAGGTGCACGCCGCCCGGCGCCATCGCCGCAGAACCGCCGTAGCCCGGCAGGTCGACCGCGACCGCGGTGAAGCCGGCCTCGGCCAGCGACTCGAGCGACGCCGACCAGATCGTGCGTCCGCCGCCGATGCCGTGCAGCAGCACCAGGGTCGGCGAGCCCTGGCCGCGGGATTCGTGGGCGATCGTCATGTCAGTACCCCCTGGTCGACCACCAGCGCATCGTCGACCCAAACCGAGCAGCCGCGCAGCGGCAGGTCGAAGTGGCCCAGCGTGTGACGGCCGGCCACCTCGTTCGCGCCGGTGGAGTAAAGGAAGTTGCCGCCGAAGGCGCGCAATTCGGTGCCGTTGAAGTCGGCCTTGTCGTAGAAGGTCATCGCGTCCCAGCGCGCGCGGCGGTTCAGGCCCCAGCCGACGTGCGAGACGGCGTAGGCGGCGCGGTCGCCCCAGGCCGCGAAGTAGCCGCGCATCAGTTCGGCGTCGGTGTGTTCGCCTTCGATGCGCACGACATGGTCGTCCTCGATCACCAGCCGCACCGGGTCCGCGAGGTAGCGCTTGAAGGTCAGGTTGACGTCGCCGCGGTCGAGCACCAGGGCGCCGGCCACCGACCCGGCCGCCGGGAAGGCCAGCACCAGGCCGCCGGGCCAGTGCGACAAGGTGCCCGGCCTGGCGGTGAAACCCCAGACGCCGCCGACCCGCGCGCCGGCCAGGCCGATGCGCAGGTCGGTGCCCGCCGCCGACTGCACGCGCATCGACCTCGCTCCCTTCAGCCGTCGCATCGCGTCGCGCACCGGCGCCTCGTCGTCGGCGCGCGGCATCGTGCGCTCGAGGATCTCCGGGTGTTCGTTGCTGATCGCCAGCACGCGCGCCCCGCCCTGCAGGATCTGCGGCAGTTCGGCGGCGTGCTGCAGCCCTTCGACGGTGCAGTCGGCGACGAAGACGCAGCCGGCGAGCGCCTGCACGACCGGCGCCAGGCCGCCGATCGCGTCCGACGCGCCGGTCGAGCGCACCGGCACCGGTGCGGTCTGCGCCGGCGTCGAGAGCACGAGGCTGAAGGCACGTGCCCCGATGCGCGCCAGCGCCAGCGCACTCAGCTCGGCCAGCACCGGCCGCGAACGCGTCTCCGACAGCACCGCGCAGGCGTCGCCGGGGCCCACGCCGCACAGGCGGAAGACCTGCTCGAAGCAGTCGATCCAGCGTGCCTCGATCGGGGCCGGCAGGCTCACAGGATTTCTCCCAGCATGTGGTAATGCCCGCCGTGGAACACCAGCGGCGCAGTGGCGAGGTCGGCGATGCGGCAGACCTGGCCGATGAACAGCACGTGGTCGCCGGCCTCGTGCTCGGTGTGGCCGGCGCATTCGAGCACCGCGGCGGCACCGGTCAGCACCGGCACGCCGTCGTGCCCGTCGCTCCACAGACCCTCGTCGAACTTGTCGGGTACCGGCGACGCGAAACGGCGCGAGAGCTCGACCTGCGAATCGGCCAGGATGTTGATCGCGAAGTGGCGGGCGGCACGGAAGGCCGGCAGGCTCGGGCTGGTCCGGCGCAGCGACCACAGCACCAGCGGCGGGTCGAGCGACAGCGCGTTGAACGAATTCGCGGTCAGGCCGATGCGCTGCCCGTCGGCGTCGCGGCAGGTGATGATGGTGACGCCGGTGGCGAAGCGCCCGAGCACCGCGCGCAGTGCACGCGGCTCGACGGCCGGCAACGGCGCCACGGGCGTCACGGGTTCGTGGGGATGGACCATCGAGGTGCCAATATATGAAAATTCATTGATCTAGGGCAACCCCGCAGTTCCACCATGCCCGACATGCGCGCATCGCAGCCGCCGACCGACCGCTTCGTCCACCGCCACCTGCCGTACCTGTTGGCGCGTGCCAGCCATGCGCTGTGGCGCGGCTTCGAGCCGCAGGTGCGGGCCGCCGGTCTGAACTCGCTCGAGTGGCGGGTGCTGGCGACCTTGTCCGACAGCGAGCCGCTGGCCGTTGGCGCGCTTGCGCTGGAAGTGCTGGCCAAGCAGCCGACGCTGACGAAGTCGATCGACCGGTTGGCGGCACAGGGCTGGGTCGAGCGCCTGCCCGATCCCGGCGACGCGCGCCGCGCACGGGTGCGGCTCACGGCGGGCGGACGGGCCAAGGTCGCGCCGCTGCTGCGCGCCGCCGAACGTCACCAGCGAGAGCGGCTGGCCGAGCTCGGCGCGCCGGCCCCGGACGTTCTTCGGCGCGCCCTTCGGGCCCTGGTGCGGCAGGTCGACGGGACCTGACGACTCGCGCCGACGGACTCCCCACGGCGTGCCCTGGCCGTCCGCCTGGTCGCCGGAACGCGTCATCCCGCGTCCCTGCGTGCACCGACGGCGTCCGCCACGGGCGTGACGTCCGCGGTCCCGAGGAGGGCACGGTGGTGGGGCGTCGCGCCGGTACACTGGGTCGGAGACCACCCCCGCCCCGATGGTTGCGACCGTCCGCTTCGATCGATTCGAACTCGACCTCGTCCGGCGCTGCCTGCTCGACGGCGGCGAGCCGGCGCGGCTGGGCGCGCGTGCCTTCGACCTGCTGGCGGCCCTGGTCGAGCGCCGCGACCGCACTGTGAGCAAGAACTATCTGCTCGAGATCAGCTGGCCGGTCCTGGTGGTCGAGGAGAACAACCTCCAGGTGC
>CALJUI010000142.1 GCA_937975735.1 uncultured Rubrivivax sp. | reverse complement strand
TCGATCAGCGCGATGTAGTCGTCGAGCCACTTCAGTTCCATCGTCGCCTCCGCCGCGATGCCTCGATTGTCGACGGGTCACGACGGGTCAGCGCGGCGCCGACAGGAACTCCTGCACCAGCGCGTGGAACAGCGCGGGACGGTCCAGGTGCAAGGCATGCGAACAGGCAGGCAGCACCGCCAGCGACGCGCCCGGGATCGTGCGCCAGAGCTGCTCGACCTGCGTCCAGCCGTAGCTGCGGTCGTGCTCGCCCCAGATCACCAGCGTCGGGCAGCCGATCGCGGCCAGCCGGCCGCGGCCGTCCCAGCCCTCCATCGCCCACAGCCCGGCCTCGGCGGCCTGCGCGCTGGCGCTGGCCGCCAGCGCCGCCAAGGACTCGTAGGCCGGCGACGCCTCGCGCTGCAGCAGCCAGGTGGCACTGATGCGGCGCGCGGTGGCCTCGACGCCGTCGGCGGCCAGCCGCTCGCGCGAGCGTGCCATCGTCTCGAAGCGGCCGGGGATGCTGCCCTGCGGCCCGGTGCCGGCCAGCACCAGCCGGCTCACGCGCGCCGGCGCCTGGTGCACGATCTCCTGCACGACCATGCCGCCCATCGAGTGGCCCAGCAGGTGGAAGCGCTCGATGCCCAGCGTGTCCAGCGTCGCCAGCACGGCCCGCGCATGGTCGGCGATCGAGGTCGGCGCCGGCCGGTCGCGCGCGTCGCCGTAGCCGGCCAGGTCGACCGCGATCACGTCGAAGTGCGGGCGCCAGGCGGCGATCTCGGCCTGCCACTGCGCCGAGCCGCCGAGGTAGCCGTGCACCAGCACCAGCGGCGCGCCGGCGCCGTCGCGCCGGTGCGGCAGGGCCGCCCCGTCCGGCGCCGTCATTTCATCGCCGCCGGCAGCCAGGTCGCGGTCTCGGGCAGCACGATCAGCAGCGCGATCAGCGCCACCATGCTGGCGATGAAGGGCAGGCAGCCGTTGATCACCTCGCCGATCGAGATGGTCCCTCGGCTGATGCCCTGGATCACGTACAGGTTCAGGCCCACCGGCGGCGTCAGCACCGCGATCTCCATCGTGATCGTGTAGACGATGCCGAACCAGATCATGTCGAAGCCGGCCGCCTGCATCAGCGGGAAGATCGTCGGCAGCGTGATGAAGGTCATCGACACCGGCTCGAGGAACATGCCCAGCACGATATAGAAGGCGATCACGATCGCCAGCACCATGTAGGGGCCGAGCTCGTAGGACAGGAAGAGCTCGGTGAACTGCTGCGGCACCCGGTAGTAGGTCATCACGAAGCCGAACAGCACGCCGGCCGACAGCAGCAGGCCGAGGTAGCCCATCGTGCGCATCGTCGCCATCAGCGCGCCGGTGAAGCCGCGCCAGTCCAGGCCGCCGACGCCGACCGCCAGCACGATGGTCAGCAGCGCCGCGACGCCGGCGGCCTCGGTCGGCGTCGCGATGCCGGTGTAGATCGACAGCGTGATCACCAGGCCGATCGCGAAGATCGGCCCGACCGACGCCGCCATCTCGCGCCAGCTGCTGCGCGCCGCCTCGTCGACGTCGGGAATGTGCGACGGCCGCATCCGGCCCCAGACATAGACGACGACGCAGAACAGCAGCACCAGCACCAGACCCGGGATCATGCCGGCAATGAAGAGCTCGCCGATCGAGGTGTCGGTGACGATGCCGTAGAACAGCAGGATCAGGCTCGGCGGGATCAGCACGCTCAGCGTGCCGCCGGCGGCCAGCACGCCGCTGGCCAGCCGGCTGTCGTAGCCGAGCTTCTTCATCTCCGGCAACGCGACGCCGCCGATCGTCAGCGAGCCCACCATCGACGAGCCGCAGACGGCGCCGAAGCCGGCGCAGGCGGCGATGCTGCCGTAGGCCGCCGAGCCGCGCACGCGCACGCCGCGGTGCATGAACTGGTACAGGTTGGGCCCGATCGTCGAGCGGCCGATCAGCTCGCCGAGGAAGACGAACAGCGGCACCGCGAGCAGGATGTAGTCGATCCACACGCCCCACAGCTTCAGCTCGCTGCTGACGAGCGCGGTCGACCAGCCCTGGATGTAGAAGAGGAAGGGCATCGACGCCGCCGCGAGCGCGAACGGGATCGGCAGCCCGATGCCGATGAACAGCATCAGCAGCGCGAGCAGGCCGATGCCGACGTGGTACCACTCCATGCGCGGGCTCCTCGTTCAGTCGGCGCGGCTGCCGGTCGTGGTGGAAGCTGGGGGCGGCGCGAACAGCACTGCCAGCTTCAGCGCGACGTGCAGCGTGAAGACCACCAGCGCCAGCGCGCCGGGGGCCCAGAACAGGTAGCGCGGCCACAGCAGGATCTCGGACGCGGCGCCGGAGTCGTAGGACTTCAGCGTCGCGTCGACCGCGGCGATCGCGAAGAAGCCGCCGACGGCGATCATCAGCAGCAGGTTGACCGCCTCCAGCGCCTTGCGACCGCCCGGCCCGAGCGCGTCGGGCAGGAAGCTCACCTTCGGGTAGGCGTCCTCCTTCAGCGCATAGGCCAGCCCGAGGAAGGCGGCCGGGAACAGCAGCAGCGCCGTCGCCTCGGTCACCGTGCCGTCGGGGCTGGACAGCACGTAGCGCATGAAGACGCCGTAGGAGATCCAGGCCATCTGCACGACGATGATGACGGCGCCGACGGCGGCCAGCACGACGGCCAGCCGCTCGACGCCGCGCAGCAGCGCGCCCAGCATGGCCCGTCCTACAGCGCGTGCTTCGCGAACAGCGCGCGGACCTTGTTCGCCTGCTCGACGCCGCAGTCCTTGTCGACCTCGGCCTTCCACTTGGCAGCGATGCTGTCGACCATCGCCTTGCGCTGCGCCGGCGCCACCGCGGTGACCGTGCCCCCCTGCTTGACGGCGTCGGCGATGCTGGCGTCGACCGACTTCTCGTACTCCGGCTTGAGCCAGACCTCGGACTCGCGCGCCGCCGCCAGCACCGCGGCCTGGTCCGCCGGGCTCAGGCCGTCGAACTTCTTCTTGTTGATCATGTAGATGATGTTGCCGTAGAAGAGGTTGGCCTTGACCATGTGCGGCATCACGCCCCAGAGCTTCCACGCGCTGTAGGTCGCGACACCCATGTTGATGCCGTCGACGACGCCGCGCTCGGCCGACTGGAACACCTCCTTCGGCGCCACGAACACCGGCTTGCCGCCCCAGGTCTCGATCATCATCGACACCAGCGGCCCGATCGATCGCACCAGCTTGCCGTCGAGCTTGCTCAGGTCCACGCCCTTGGTCTTGAACCACCACTCCTGGTCGTAGGAGTAGTTCGAGTTGATCAGCGGCATCAGCCCGGCCTTGGCCGCCTCGTCCTTCATCAGCGCGGCGTAGGCGGCGTCGAGCTCGATCTGCTTGGGC
>CALJUI010000141.1 GCA_937975735.1 uncultured Rubrivivax sp. | reverse complement strand
GCTGCTCACCCTCGGCCAGGTTGAGGCGCTGGCCGGGCGGCGCGCGCCGCACGCCTCCCCGATCGATCCGGGCGAGTACCTGCAGGTGCCTGGCCTGCTGGCGGTGGCCATCGGGGTGTCGTTGTTCTGCCTGCCCCTGGTGGCCAGCATCGTGTGGAGCGTGCGTCGGCTGCGCCTGCCGGCGACGCCGCACCGCCGCACCGTGCTGGGCTTGTGCGCCGGCCTGGTCGGCGTGTACGGGGCGCTGGGGCCGGTGTCGCCGCCGGCCGCCGCGGCGCCGGTCGGGCCCAGCGTCGTCCACGACGACCTGCATGCCTGTCGCAGCGTCGACACCGACGGACCCTGCGCGCGGTCCGGGCTCTGCAGGGCCCATGCAAGCGCGCCGGCTTGTCGCGGCACCCCGTGGGCGACCGACCCTGCCTCGGGGGAAGGGGGAAGCGCGGGGCCCCCCTAGGACGAGATGGCTGGCGCGCATGCGGCCCAGGGTCGGTCCGGTGGGCGGGCCTGGCACGCTGGTCTAGCTTGGGCGGCTTGCTGACCCACGCATGGGAGACCGCGACGATGAAGCTCACCGCCACACTGCTGCTGGCCCTGGCCGGGCTCGCGCTGACCGCACTGCCGGCGCAGGCCGGGCCCAAACCGCCCGTACCCACCTGGCAGGCCGTCGTGCCGCCGGCCACCGTGACCGGCGTCGACGGCCAGGACTACCACCCCAGCTGCACCGCGCTGCCGGGCACCGACCCCACCTTCCGCTTCTGGACGCGCCAGAACGGCTCCAACCGCACCGTCGTGTTCTTCGAAGGCGGCGGCGCGTGCTGGGACAACCTGACCTGCAGCTTCCCCATCGGCTCCGGCCTGCCACCGCCGGCACCGCAGTTCTACGTGTCGTCGATCTCGCCGGCCACGGACCCGTCCACGTTCAACGGCCTGTTCCGCACCGACCGCGCGGACAACCCGCTGCGGGACTGGAACATCGTCTACATCCCGTACTGCTCGGGCGACATCCACGCCGGCTCCGGCAGCCGCATGTACGCCAACGCCGGCAACCCGCTGCTGCCGCCGCAGTTCACGCTGCAGCACCGCGGGTTCGACAACTTCATGGCCGTGCTGGCGTGGATGAAGACGAACATGAAGGACCCGTCGCAGATCCTCGTCACCGGCCCCAGCGCCGGCGGCTACGGCGCCACGATCAACTTCCCGTGGATCGTGCGCAGCTACGCCACCAAGCGCGTGTCGCTGCTGGCCGACGCCAGCCAGGGCATCACCACGCCGGCGTTCGACGTGGGCAATCCCGGCCGCAACAGCTGGAATCCGCAGCTCGCGCCCTGGGTCTTCGGGCCGGACCCGTCGCTGGTGCCAGGGCCCCAGGTGATGCGCGCCGTGGCGGCGGCCCACCCGCGGCACAAGCTGGCGCAGTTCACCACCACCGTGGACGCGGTGCAGGTCGGCTTCTACGGTGTGATGAAGCAGTACTACCCGCCCGGCGGCAGCTGCCCCAACCCGGTGGCCGACTGGAACCAGCAGATGCTGGCCGCGCTGGCGGCGGACTCGCAGGCGCTGCCCAACTTCCGCTACTACGTGGCCGCCGGGGACTACCACACGCTGCTGCGCAGCCCGCTCTTCTACGACGAGGCCACCAACGGCGAGCCCTTCGCCGCGTGGCTGGGCCAGATGCTCAAGAACGAAGGCGGCACCAATGGCGTGGGCGGCAAGTGGTTCAACGTGGCGTGCCCGACGTGCCTGACGCCGCTGCCGTGTCAGTGAGGGGTGAAGGCGCCGGCAGGGCAGGCGCCCCGCCGGTGCTGCCTAGCGCAAGGCCGACAGCACGGCAGCCACCAACGCCGCCAGCACCAGCGCGTACACCGGAACGATGCTGAGCACGAAGCCAGCGCCGCGCTGGCGCGGGTGGTGCATATAGGCGCGCCAATACAGCACGCGCCCAACCAGGTACACCATTCCTGCCGCGGCCACGACCACCGGCGACCAGTAGGCCGCGGCCACGTACATGGCAGGCAGCAGTGCCACCAGCAGCTCCAGCGTGTTCATCTGCACGCGGTAGATCCGCTCAAAGCCCTCGTGCCCGGTGACGGCGGGAGCCTTGATGCCGTACCGACTTCGCGCGCGACCCGCCAGGCCGGCGAAGGTCAGGTACTGGATCAGCGCGAGCATGGCGACGGCGTGGACAGCGTGCATGGATGGGGCCATGGGTACATGTGGAGGGAAGGGCTGCCGCAGCCTACCCCAGCAAGGCCGGGTTGCCCCGCCACAGCGCGGCGTTCAGCAGGGCGGCAAATCACACCCTGGCCAGATACGGTGACAGCAGCCACGCGAAGAACAGCCAGCTCCAAAGCGCGATGGCCACCAGCTGCACGCCGTACCAGGCCAGCGCGGGCCGCACGCGCGGTGCCGGCCCGGCACGCCATACCAGCCATGCGGCCACCGCCATCAGCATGTACAGCAGCGTCCAGACCGGCCCGAAGAGCCAGCCCGCTGGCGACCTCGACGTCCGTACGAGTTGGGCTCAAAGCGGCGGTGCCTACGCCGGCGCCAGGCTACCGAACCCGGCCACGGCCCAGGCGAAGGCCAAGGACACGCACGGGCCCGGGGCCTGGTGGCGCGCGGAACGGGGCGCTGGGGCAGGCAGCGTGGACATCACGCTGAATCGTGCCGCGGATGCGATCGCTGCGAGGCGTCCTGGCGGAATGTCCGACGGGGGCCGGGGCTGCGGCCTGTCGCGCCGGTCGCGGCGCGCTCAGCGGGACTCGCTTGCGACCTCGTCGTGCCGCGGCTGCGGCAGCAACGGCAGCCCCGTGATCCGGTTGCGGCCGGCGCGCTTGGCGCCGTACATGGCCTTGTCGGCCTGCGCCATCAGGGCGTCGCCGTCGGCGCCGTCGTCGGGGGACAGCGCCACCCCGATGCTCGCTGAGACCCGTCCCTGGCGGCCCTCGCCCAGGTCCACGGGCTCGCTGACTGCCGCCAGCACGCGGCCCAGCACCGGGCGGCACTCGTCGCTGGCGTGCAGCGGCGACAACACGATCACGAACTCGTCGCCGCCGAGCCGGGCGACGGTGTCGTTGGCGCGCACGCAGCGTTGCAGCCGGTGTGCGACCTGCTGCAGCAGCAGGTCCCCGGCATCGTGCCCGAAGGTGTCGTTCACCTCCTTGAAGCCGTCCAGGTCGATGAAGCACACGGCCAGCTGGGTCTTCATGCGCTCGCACACCGGCACCATGGACATGTGACGCGCCCGGTCGTCAGCGAGCTGTCAGGGCACGGCTTGGCCGCTCGGCGCGGGAGCCGGCCGACGCCGCCTCGCTCGGGAAGG
>CALJUI010000140.1 GCA_937975735.1 uncultured Rubrivivax sp. | reverse complement strand
GGCGACCCGAACACCGGCATCGTGATCGGCGACGACGCGGTGATGGTCATCGACACGCAGGCCACGCCGGTGATGGCGGCCGACGTGATCCGCCGCATCCGCGAGGTCACCGACAAGCCGATCAAGTACGTCGTGCTCAGCCACTACCACGCGGTGCGCGTGCTCGGCGCGTCGGCCTACCGGGCCGAGCACGTCATCGCCAGCGAGGACACGCTGAGCCTGATCAGGGAGCGCGGCGAGCAGGACAAGGCGAGCGAGATCGGCCGCTTCCCGCGGCTGTTCCAGAACGTCGAGTCGGTGCCGCCAGGGCTGACCTGGCCGACGATGACCTTCACCGGCAAGATGACGATCTGGCTCGGCAAGCTGGAAGTGCAGCTGCTGCAGCTCGGTCGCGGACACACGAAAGGCGACACGGTGGTCTGGCTGCCGTCCGAGCGCATCCTGTTCAGCGGCGACCTCGTCGAGTTCGACGCCACGCCCTATGCGGGCGACGCCTACTTCAGCGACTGGCCGAAGACGCTGGACAACGTCGCCGCGCTGAAGCCCGCCAAGCTCGTGCCCGGCCGCGGCCAGGCGCTGCAGACCGAGGCCGAGGTCGCCGAGGGCCTGAAGGGCACCCGCGCCTTCATCGCCGACGTGTTCGAGAGCGTCAAGAAGGGCGCCGCCGCGAAGAAGGACCTGAAGGCCGTCTACCAGGAGACGATGGCCGCGGTGCGGCCGAAGTACGGCCACTGGGTGATCTTCGACCACTGCATGCCCTTCGACGTGACGCGCGCCTACGACGAGGCCAGCGGCCACCGCGACCCCCGCATCTGGACCGCCGAGCGCGACGTCGAGATGTGGAAGGCGCTGGAGTCCTGAACGCGATGGACGCCATCGACTACCAGGCGGTCGAGTTCGCCTATCGCCGGTCGCCGGACCAGGACGCGGCCGAGCCGGTGCGCCACCCGGTGGTGGTCGTCGGCGCCGGGCCGGTGGGCCTCACGCTCGCGATCGACCTCGCGCAGCGCGGCCAGCCGGTGGTGCTGCTCGACAACGATCACAAGCTGTCGACCGGCTCGCGCGCGATCTGCTTCGCCAAGCGCACGCTCGAGATCTGGGACCGGCTGGGCGTCGGCCAGCGCATGGTCGACAAGGGCGTGGGCTGGAACGTCGGCCGCGTGTTCCTGAACGACCGGCCGGTGTTCCGCTTCGACCTGCTGCCCGAGGAGGGCCATCAGCGCCCGGCCTTCATCAACCTGCAGCAGTACTACGCCGAGGGATACCTCGCCGAGCGCGCCGCCGAGCTGCCGAACCTCGACCTGCGCTGGTTGAACAAGGTGGTCGCAATGGACCGGCGCGACGATCACGTCGCGCTGACCGTCGAGACTCCCGAGGGCACGTACGCCTTGCGCGCCGACTACCTGGCCGCCTGCGACGGCGCGCGCTCGCCGCTGCGCGGCCTGCTCGGGCTGGAGAGCGAAGGACGCGAATTCCACGACCGCTTCCTGATCGCCGACGTGCACATCGACGGCGAGCTTTTCCCAGAAGGCCAGGCCGAGCGCTGGTTCTGGTTCGACCCGCCCTTCCACCCCGGCCAGAGCGTGCTGCTGCACCGCCAGCCCGACGGCGTCTGGCGCATCGACTTCCAGCTCGGCTGGGATGCCGACCCCGACGCCGAGCGCCAGCCCGAGCGCATCGTGCCGCGCGTGCAGTCGATGCTGCGCCAGGGCTTCGGCCGCGACATCCCGTTCACGCTCGAGTGGGCCAGCGTCTACACCTTCGCCTGCGTGCGCATGGCCTCGTTCCGCCACGGCCGCGTGCTGTTCGCCGGCGATGCCGCGCACCGCGTCAGCCCGTTCGGCGCCCGCGGCGCGAACTCCGGCGTGCAGGACGCCGAGAACCTGGCCTGGAAGCTCGACGCCGTGCTGCGCGGCCGCGCCGGCGATGCGCTGCTCGACACCTACGCCGACGAGCGCGAGCACGCGGCCGACGAGAACCTGCTGAACTCGACCCGCTCGACCGACTTCATCACACCCAAGAGCGAGGTCAGCCGGCTGTTCCGCGACGCGGTGCTGACGCTGGCGCGCGACTTCCCGTTCGCCCGGCGCATCGTCAACAGCGGCCGGCTGTCGGTGCCGGCGGTGCTCGACGGCTCGCCGCTGAACACGCCGGACGTCGATGCCTTCGCCGGCTCGATGCGGCCCGGCGCGCCGGCCATCGACGCGCCTTTGCCCGGCGGGCGCTGGCTGCTGCGCGAGCTCGGGGCCGACTTCACGCTGCTGGTCTTCGGCGAGGCGCCGACCTGGGCGACCGACGTCGACTCGAAGCTGCTGGCGCTGCCGGCCGAAGGCCTGGCCGCCGAACGCTACGACGGCCGGCCCGGCACCGCGGTGCTGATCCGCCCCGACGGCCATGTCTGCGCGCGCTGGCGCCGGCCCGATGCGGCGCGCGTGCGCGCGGCGATGGCCCGCGCGCTGGGAGACTCCGCATGAACCCCTTGAACACCGAACCGAACCTCGAGCGGCCCGACGATTTCTACGAGGCTCTGCTCGACGCCCACCAGGGCCTGTCGGCCGAGCAGAGCCACGCGCTCAACGCGCGCCTGGTGCTGCTGCTGGCGAACCAGGTCGGCCATCTCGACACATTGAAGGCCGCGCTCGCCGCAGCGCGCCAGGGAGTGACGCCATGAGTTCCGAACCTCGCACGATGACCGGCTTCGGCAATCAGTTCGCGAGCGAAGCCGTGCCGGGCAGCCTGCCGGTCGGCCGCAACAGCCCGCAGAAGGTCGCGCATGGCCTGTACGCCGAGCTGCTGTCGGGCACCGCGTTCACCGCGCCGCGCGCCGAGAACCGCCGCGTCTGGCTGTACCGGCGCCAGCCCAGCGTGGTGGTCGGCGCCTTCGAGCGCATCGAGCTGCCGCTGTGGAAGACCGGCGCGGCCGGCGGCGTGGAGGCGCCGCCGAACCCGCTGCGCTGGCACCCGACGCCGATGCCGACCGAGCCGCTCGACTTCGTCGACGGGCTGCGCACATTGGTCGCCAACGGCGACGCCGACGCGCAGACCGGCGTCGCGGCGCACCTGGCCTTCGTCACGAAGTCGATGGGGCGCCGTGCGCTGGTCAACGCCGACGGCGAGATGCTGCTCGTGCCGCAGAGCGGCAGCTTCACGATCACCACCGAGCTCGGCGTGCTCGAGGTCGCGCCCGGCGGGATCGCGCTGCTGCCGCGTGGCATGGCGTTCAAGGTCGCGGTCGACGGCCCGAGCAGCGCCTACGTCTGCGAGAACTACGGCGCGCCGTTCCGCCTGCCCGAGCTCGGCCCGATCGGCTCCAACGGACTGGCCAACCCGCGCGACTTCCATGCGCCGGTGGCCTCGTTCGAGGACGGCGCCGGCGACTACCAGGTGATCAAGAAGGTCGGCGGCGCCTTCTGGCGCGCGACGCAGAAGCACTCGCCGTTCAACGTCGTCGCCTGGCACGGCAACCTCGTGCCGATGGCCTACGACACGCGCCACTTCATGACGATCGGTTCGATCAGCTTCGACCACCCGGACCCGAGCATCTTCACCGTGCTGACGAGCCCGAGCGACACGCCGGGCACCGCCAACTGCGACTTCGTGATCTTCCCGCCGCGCTGGATGGTCGCCGAGGACACCTTCCGCCCGCCCTGGTACCACCGCAACCTGATGAGCGAGTTCATGGGCCTGGTCTACGGCCAGTACGACGCCAAGCCCGAGGGCTTCAAGCCCGGCGGCGCCAGCCTGCACAACTGCATGGTGCCGCACGGCCCCGACGCCGAGGCCTTCGACAAGGCCTCGAACGGCGCGCTGGAGCCGCACAAGCTCGACCACACGCTGGCCTTCATGTTCGAGAGCCGCTGGGCCTTCCGGCCCACCGAGTGGGCGCTGCGCGACGGCGCGCTCGATACACGCTACGCTGAGTGCTGGACCGACCTGAAGGACCGATTCCAACGATGAGCACCGTCGACGCGACGCACGACCCGGCCCTGAAGAGCTGGGTTCCCTCCGCCAATGCCTCCGGCACCGACTTCCCCGTCCAGAACCTGCCCTTCGGACGCTTTCGCCGCAAGGGCCAGGACGAACCGTGGCGCATCGGCGTGGCGATCGGCGACCAGGTGCTGGACCTGCGCCTGGCCCGCGCGCAGTGCCCCTGGGGCGACGGCGTCGACGCGCTGCTGAGCCCGCTCGCCGATGGCGACCTGAACGCCTTCATGGCGCTCGGCGCCGCCGCGCGGCGGCAGATGCGCCACGCGCTGTCGGCCGCGCTCGCCGAAGGCAGCGACCAGGGGCCGTTCCTCGAGCTGTGCCTGGTGCCGCAGACTCAGGTCGAGTTGGACCTGCCCTGCCGCATCCACGACTACACCGACTTCTACACCGGCATCCACCACGCGACCGCGGTCGGCAAGCTGTTCCGCCCGGACAACCCGCTGCTGCCGAACTACAAGTGGGTGCCGATCGGCTACCACGGACGCGCCTCGTCGATCGTGCCCAGCGGCACCGCGCTGAAGCGCCCGATGGGCCAGCTCAAGGCATCCGACGCCGAGGCGCCGGTGCTCGGCGCGTCGAAGCGGCTGGACTACGAGCTCGAGCTCGGCATCCTCGTCGGCACCGGGAATCGGCTCGGCACGCCGATGACGATCGAGCAGGCCGAGGACGACTGGTTCGGCCTGGTGCTGCTCAACGACTGGTCGGCGCGCGACCTGCAGGCCTGGGAGTACCAGCCGCTGGGCCCGTTCCTGTCGAAGAACTTCGGCACCACGCTGTCGCCCTGGGTGGTCACGCAGGAGGCGCTGGCGCCGTTCCGCCGACCCTTCGCGCATCCCGACGGCGATCCGGCGCCGCTGCCCTACCTGGACTCGGCGGCCAACCGGGAGGCCGGCGCGATCGACATCACGCTCGAGGTCTGGCTGCAGACGGCGAAGATGCGCGCCGCCGGCACGCAGCCTCAGCGGCTGATGCAGAGCAACTTCCGCGACAGCTACTGGACCGTCGCGCAGCTGCTCGCGCACCACACGATCGGCGGCTGCAACCTGCAGACCGGCGACCTGCTCGGCAGCGGCACGCAGTCCGGCCCCGAGCCGGGCCAGGGCGGCTCGCTGCTCGAGCTGAGCGCCGGCGGCAAGCAGCCGATCGCGCTGCCGGGCGGCGAGACGCGCACCTTCCTGGAGGACGGCGACACCGTCATCCTGCGCGGCGTCTGCGCCGCGCCCGGCGCCGCGCGGATCGGCCTCGGGCTCGCGGTGGGGACGGTCATCGGCTGAGCGCCGGCGGCGGTCGCTCGGCGAGGAAGTCGAGCACCGCGTCCAGCCAGCCCTGCGGGTTGTCCTCGTGCACGAGGTGGGACGCCGCCGGCACGACGGCCTGCCGCGCCCGTGGCAGCCACTGGGCCAGCGCCGCGCTCAGGTGGTGGAACAGGCGCGGGCTATTGGCGCCGCACAGCAGCAACGTCGGGCAGGCCAGTTGCCGAAGCCGCGCGGCGTCGATCGGCAGCATGCCCGAGCCGAGCAGTTCGGCGCCGATCATGTTCGCCCGCGCCTGCGCCAGTCGCTCCGGCGAAAGCATGCGGTAGGCCCGCGCACCCAGCACCGCCGACCCGACGCGCTGCAGCGCGGCCTCGCTGTCGCCGCGCCGCAGGGCGGCCTCAGCCGGCGCCATGCCGAAGGCGCCGAGGCGCACGATCGCCAACGCCAGCCGCGGCCGCTTCGCCAGCAGGCGCAGCAGCTGCGGCGGCGTCGGCCGGGCGCTGGTGAAGAGGGTCAGCGCCGGCGGCTCGACGAGCACCAGCGAACGCACCCGCTGCGGGGTGCGCAGCGCCAGCTGCAAGCACAGCAAGGCGCCGTAGGAGTGGCCGATGAGCCGCGCCGGGGCCGCCTGCAGTCGGTCGACGATCGCCTCCAGATCGTCGATCTGACCTGCCATCGCGTAGTCCTGCCCCGCGGCGATCGGCGCGTTCGGCCAGTGGTGGCGGCGGCTGTAGGCACAGACGCGGTACGCACGGCCCAGCCCCGGCAGAACCGGCAGCCACGTCCGCAGATCGCTGTTCGAGCCGTGCACCAGAACGAGCGGCTCGCCGGCGCCGCGCCGGGTGCAGGCCAGTGGGGTGTCGCCGACGTCGACAGCATCGAAGGCGTCGGCCGCCTTCGGGGGTTTCGCGGCATCTTTCGTGGGGTGCAACATGGGGCCAGCCTAGGGCGCGGGGCGCGCCGGGTCACCGTCCGCGCTGCCGCCATTCTTTGCCGCGCTGCCGCGCGCGCACGACAATGCGGTGATGGACGCCCTGTCGCAGGTGCTCGCCGCGGTGCGCATCCGCGGCGCGGTCTTCTTCGAGCTGGAGTGCCGATCACCCTGGGGCTTTCGAGTGCCGCCGCCCGAGGTGTCGGCGCACTTCCTGCCACCCGGGCCCGAGCGCATCGTTCAGTTCCACTGGGTCACCGAAGGCGAGGCCGCGGTGGCCCTGGCCGACGGCGGCCGACTCGACGCGACGGCGGGCGACGTGGTGGTGCTGCCGCGCGGCGACGCGCACCAGGTGTCGCACGGGGCACCGGCGCATCTGCTGGACGCCGCTGCCGGGCCGCGCCTGCATGCGGACGGGCGGCTGCGGCCGCTGCGAATCGGCGCGGTGGACCGGCCGGACGGGCCAGGGGGGCCTGGCGCGTCGAACCGGCCGGTGACGCGCATCGTCTGCGGCTACCTGCGCTGCGACGCGCAGGCCGACGCACTGTTCCTGCGCGGCCTGCCGCCGCTGTTCAAGGTGGCGCTGAGCGACGATGCCGCCGCCGCCTGGCTGCAAGGCGCGGTCCGCCAACTCGGCGGCGCCGACGGCCCCGTGGGGCCGGGCGCCGCGGCGCTGTCGGCCAGGGTTGCGGAGACGCTGGCCGTTGCCACGCTGCGCCGCCACGCGCAGACCCTGCACGACGGCAGCGGCGTCTGGCTGGCCGGCGCCAGCGACCGGGTGGTCGGCCCGGCCCTGTCGCTGCTGCACGGCAACCCCGGCCACGCCTGGACGCTGGACGAGCTGGCCGCGCGCACAGGCAGCTCGCGCTCGGTGCTCGGGCAGCGCTTCGTCCGCCTCATCGGCGAGGCGCCGATGCGCTACCTCAGGCGCTGGCGCATGCAATGCGCCGCGCGGCTGCTGGAGGACACGGCCCAGCCGATCGCGCGCATCGCCGAGACCGTCGGCTACGCCTCGGAGGCGGCCTTTCACCGTGCCTTCGACCGCAGCCTGGGTCAGGCGCCGGCCGCCTACCGTCGCCAGCGGCGCGCGGCGAAGGTCTCGTCGGAATAGGTGCTGCGCCGGATCCGCGCGCGACGCGGATCGTCGTTCGGCAGGCGCAGGACCGTCCGCAGGGACGGTCCTGCGTCCGGGCTCACCCCAGCATGTCGGTCCAGATGTTCTGCGCCCAGGACAGCGCGTAGCGCCCTTCGATCTGGTTCGCCGCGGCCGACAGGCCGCCGGAGCCGGGCACCGCCTTGAAGGTCTTGTCGCCGGCGTCGTACTGGTGCACCGACGCCACGTGCACGACGTCCTTCGCAGTGACGAAGCTGTAGCAGGTGTTCATCACCACGGGCGTCGGGTTCACCGGCTCGCCCTTGAGCAGCGCGATGATCGCCGCCGCGGCGACCTTGGCGTGCTGGTTGGCCATGTGGCCGCTCTTGGGCATCGCCGGCGCCGACAGCGTCGCGTCGCCGAGCACGTGGATGCCGGGCACCGCGACGCTTTCCAGGGTCAGCCAGTTGACGCCGCACCAGCGGTCGTTGGCGGTGATCAGCCCGGCCTGGCGCGCGATGTCGCCGGCGCGCTGCTGCGGGATCACGTTCAGCACCGCCGCCTTGCTGTCCTCGAAGTCGAACTTCGCGACGCCGTCGGCGGTGACCTGGCGCAGGATCGAGTTTGGCCGGTAGTCGATCATGCCGGCGTAGTGCTGCTCCCAGGCCTTCATGAACAGGCCCTTCTTCGACTGGATGTCGGGGTTCGCGTCGTAGATGATGATCTTCGACTTCGGCTTGGCGGTCTTGAAGTAGCTCGCCACCATGCAGGCCCGCTCGTACGGTCCCGGCGGGCAGCGGTAGGGCGAGGCCGGGATCGACATCGCGAACACGCCGCCGTCGGGCATCGCCTCGAGCTGCCGGCGCAGCGCCACGGTCTGGGCGCCGGCCTTCCAGCTGTGCGTCACGCGGCCGCTGGCCAGCGCCGCGTCCAGCCCCGGCACGCCGGCGGTCATGAAGTCGATGCCGGGCGAGACGACGAGCCGGTCGTAGGGCAGCGCCCGGCCGTCGGCCAGCCGGACCATCTTGGCCTGCGGGTCGATCGCGGTCACCTCGCCCTGGACCATCTTGATGCCCATGGCGCTCAGGCCGCGGTAGCCGCGCGAGATCTCGCCGATCGTCTTGTGCCCGCCGATCACCAGGTTGGAGATCGGGCAGGAGACGAACTGCGCGTCGCGGTCGACCAGCGTGACGTCGATGTTGCCGCCCCACATCTTCAGGTAGTGCGCCGCGGTGGCGCCGCCGAAGCCGCCGCCGATCACGACGACGCGACCGATCGACGGTCCGCCGGTGGAGGTGGCGCAACCGGCGAGGGAGGCCGCGGCCAGGGCCGCGCCGGCGCCGAGCAGGCGGCGGCGTTGAATGGTGGGCTGATGCATGGTCGGTCCTCCCTTCACTTGGCCGGCTTCTGCGCCGCGAAGTACGCGGCGACGAGCCTGATCTGTTCGTCGGTGTAGCCCTTGGCGATCTGGTGCATGATCGTCGCCGGCTGGTTGCCGTTGCGGTAGTCGTTGATCAGCGCGACGATCTTGTCGGCCGCCACGCCAGCCAGCGGCTTCATGTCGCCCTGGGCCTGGCCGTTGGTGCCGTGGCAGTTGGCGCAGGTGGCCGCCAGGTTGCGGGCCAGGTGCGGGTCCTGGGCCATCGCCCAGGGCGCTGCCAGCACCATCGCGCCGGTCAGGGCGAGTTGTCGGATCGGTGTCATCGGCGTCTCCTTCCGCGGTTGTTGCTGTCGTGGCCCATGTTACGGCGCCCCGGCCCCGGCGGACGGGCCGATCCGCGCGTAAACACTGGCGACTCGAATATCGTTTCATGCGAATATATCGGTGTACATCCCCATTCCGCCCCGTGAAAACCCTCCGCCGCTTCGTCGCTGCCGTGCTCGCCTCGATCGCCCCGCTGCTGGCCAGCGCCGCCGACGAGGATCGCCCCCGCGCCGTCGAGGTCGGTCCGCGGGTGTGGATGGTTCAGGGGGTGTCGGCGCTGGGCTCGTCGGCGAATCGCAACTTCATCTCCAACGCCGCCTTCGTGCTCACCGACGATCGGGTGGTCGTCTTCGACGCGCTGGGCTCGCCGGCGCTGGCCGAGGAGCTCGTGGCCGAGATCCGCCGCGTGACGCCGCTGCCGATCAAGCACGTCATCGTGTCGCACTACCACGCCGACCACATCTACGGGTTGCAGGTCTTCAAGGCGCTCGGCGCCGAGATCATCGCCCACGAGACGGGCCGTGCCTATCTGCGTTCCGAGACCGCCGCGCTGCGCCTGAAAGCCAGCCGCGAGGACCTGTTTCCCTGGATCGACGAGAAGACGCAGCTCGTGCCGGCGGACCGCTGGCTGGCGGCGAGCACGACATTGGAGCTCGGCGGCACCCGCTTCGTGATCGACCACGCCGGCCCGGCGCACACGCCGGAGGACCTCGTCGTCTGGCTGCCGCAACGCAAGGTGCTGCTGGCCGGCGACATCGTCTACCGTGGGCGCGTGCCCTTCGTCGGCGGCGCCGACAGCAGCGGCTGGGTGCGTTCGCTGGACCAGCTGCTCGGCTACGACGCCGATGTCATCGTGCCCGGCCACGGCCCGGTCTCGACCAGCGCCCGTGCCGACCTGCAGCTCACGCGCGACTACCTGGTCCATTTGCGCAAGGCGATGGGCGACGCCGCGCGCGACCTCGAGCCCTTCGAGGAGGCCTATGCGCGCACCGACTGGTCGCGCTTCGAGCACCTGCCGCTGTTCAAGGCCGCCAACCGCATCAACGCCTACAACACCTACCTGCTGATGGAGCAGATGCCGAGATGAAGCGACGCCACCTGCTGCACGCCGCCGCCGGGCTGCCCCTGGCGGGCCTGTCGCCGTACGCCGGCGCCGATCTGCGGCCGGCGGTGCCCGGCGAGCGCGTGCACTGGCCGCCGGACATCACGCTGCTCGACGGCAGTCCGTGGGCCCCGCGCCCCGGCGTCGCCACCGTCGTCGTGTTCTGGTCGACGACCTGCCCGTTCTGCAAGCGCCATAACGTGCACGTCGAGAAGCTGCAGCGCTCGGCCGCCGGCCCGCGCCTGGCCGTGCTCGGCGTCGCCCGCGACCGCGACCCCGCGGTCGTGCAGCGCCACCTCGCCGCCACCGGACTGAGCTTTCCGGTCACGATGGCCTACAAGCCGCTGGCCGCGGCACTGAGCACGCGCAACGTGATCCCGCTGACAATCACGGTCGACCGCGATGGTCGCCTGCGCCAGGTGATCCCGGGCGAGATGTTCGAGGAAGACGTGCTCGAGCTCGCCCGGCTGGCCGAATGACCCCCTGTCCTGCAACCCTGAAACCGGAGTCCCGATGAAGTTCCCGATCGCCCTCGCCGCCATCACCCTGGCTGCCGCCGCCTCCCCGGCGCTGGCCAACATGGAGCTGGCCAACAAGCACGCCTGCACCGCCTGCCACCAGGTCGCCAAGAAGGTCGTCGGCCCGGCCTATGCCGACGTGGCCAAGAAGTACGCCGGCGACAAGGACGCCGAGGCCAAGCTCGCCGCCAGCATCAAGGCCGGCGGCTCCGGCAAGTGGGGCCCGGTGCCGATGCCGCCGCAGCCCAACCTGAGCGACGCCGACGCGAAGACGCTGGCCGCCTGGATCCTCGGGGGCGCCAAGTGAGGGCCGGGCCGGCGATCCTGCTGGCGCTCGTCGCCGGGACGGCGCTGGCCCAAACGCCGCAGGGCCCGGCGCTGTTCCACGGCGCCGACCTTGCGCTCGGCGAGAAGCTGATCAAGGACGCCAAGTGCGAAGCCTGCCACGCCCGCCGGGTCGGCGGCGACGGCTCGGCGATCTACCGGCCCCAGGGCCGCATCAACACGCCCGGCGCGCTGCGCGGCATGGTCGACTACTGCAGCACCGAGTTGAACCTCGGCCTCTTCCCGGAGGAGGTCACTGCGGTGGCCGCGGTGCTGCAGCGCGACCACTACCGCTTCCCCGCCGCCGCGTCGGCGCCGAGTCGCTGACTCGCGGGATGGACAGCGCCGCGACGGCCGACCAACATGCGCCCACCCCCACAGGACCTGAGCATGGAACACCTCGTCGATCGTGAGTCGGCCCAGGCCGAAACCGCTGACGGCGTCGCCGGCTCGGAGCAGGTCTTCTCGACCGCGGCCGAGCTGTTCAGGCTGCTGTCGACGCCGATCCGCCTGCGCATCATCAGCGCGCTGTGCCAGGGCGAGAAGAACGTGTCGCAGCTGCTGGGCGAGATCGACACCACGCAGCCCAACATGAGCCAGCACCTGTCGACGCTGTATCGCGCCGGCGTGCTCGGCCGCCGGCGCGATGCGACGCAGATCTACTACCGGATCGGCAGCGAACGCGCGGCCACGCTCTGCCGCGCGGTGTGAACACAGATCGCGTTCGAGATGGCCGGCGGCGCCGACATCGCGCCGGGCGACCGTCTTACGCCGGCCAACAGCGGCCAGGACTGAGGCGCCGCGGCGCCTGGGGTCAGATCCG
Source organism: uncultured Rubrivivax sp. (assembly GCA_937975735.1). Taxonomy (GTDB): domain Bacteria; phylum Pseudomonadota; class Gammaproteobacteria; order Burkholderiales; family Burkholderiaceae_C; genus Rubrivivax. Next base: position 1,695 of record CALJUI010000140.1, on the reverse strand, counting down.
ACCGGCGGTACCGAAACCGAAACCCCGCGCCAGCAGCCGCGTCGGGAACTGTCGCACCGCGTCGTTGTAGCGCTGCACCGCCTCGTTGAAGAGCTGGCGCGCGAAGGCCAGGCGGGGCTCGATCTCGCGCAGCGCCGCGACCTGCGGCGCCACGCCGTCGTCGGCGGCGACCTCGGGATGCTGCTCGAGCAGCGCCAGCAGCCGGCTCGACGCCGACGCCATCAGCGACTCGGCGCGCACCAGCGCGCCCGCCAGCTCGGCCAGCACCGGCCGGGCGCCCAGCGCATCGGCGGCTGCGGCGACCTGCGACTGCGCGGCCAGCAGCGCGTCGAGCGACGCGGCCTCCGAGCCCATCGGACCGCGCAGCGCGGTGACCAGCGGCGCCACCGCCTCGCCGCGCCGCGCCAGCGCGTCCTGGACCTGCTGCCAGGCGGTGCCGATCGCGTTGCGCAGCGCGACCAGCCGGTTGTAGGCGCCGACGACCCAGAAGCCGATCAGTGCGACGATCGCCAGCGTGACGAGCTGGCCGGTGCTCATCCGCGCACTTCGCCCTGCCCGAGCACGACCCACTTCATCGAGGTCAGCCCTTCCAGCCCGACCGGGCCGCGGGCGTGGAACTTGTCCGTGCTGATGCCGATCTCGGCGCCCAGCCCGTACTCGAAGCCGTCGGCGAAGCGCGTGCTGGCATTGACCATCACGCTGGCCGAGTCGACCTCGCGCAGGAAGCGCATCGCGTTCGGGTGGTTCGTCGTCAGGATCGCGTCGGTGTGGTGCGAGCCGTAGCGGTTGACGTGGGCGATCGCCTCGTCGAGCGAGTCGACCACCTTGACGCTGATGACCGGCGCCAGGTACTCCTCGGCCCAGTCGGCCTCGGTCGCGGCCACCGCCTCGGGCAGCAGCGCGCGCGTGCGCTCGCAGCCGCGCACCTCGACACCCTTGGCCGCGAAGATCGCGCCGATGCGCGGCAGGAAGGCCGCCGCCTGCGCCCGGTGGACGAGCAGCGACTCGGCCGCGTTGCACGGGCTGTATTTCTGCGTCTTGGCGTTGTCGGTCACGCGCAGTGCCAGCTCGAGGTCGACCTCGGCGTCGACATAGACGTGGCAGTTGCCGTCCAGGTGCTTGATGACGGGCACCTTCGCCTCGGCACTGATGCGCTCGATCAGGCCCTTGCCGCCGCGCGGGATGATCACGTCGACCGCCTCGCGCATCGTGATCAGGTGGCCGACCGCGGCGCGGTCGGTCGTCTGCACCAGCTGCACCGCGTCGGCCGGCAGCCCGGCCTCGGTCAATGCGGACTGCACCTCGCGCCACAGCGCGAGGTTCGATTGCAGCGCCTCCGAGCCGCCGCGCAGGATGCAGGCGTTGCCGCTCTTGATCGCCAGCGAGGCGGCCTCGATCGTCACGTTCGGCCGGCTCTCGTAGATCATGCCGAACACGCCCAGCGGCACCCGCATCTGGCCGACGCTGATGCCGCTCGGCCGGCGCTTGACGCCGCTGATCTCGCCGATCGGGTCGGGCATCGAGGCGAGCTGCTCGCAACCCTCGGCGACGGTCGCGACCCCCTCGTCGGTCAGGCGCAGGCGGTCGACCATGGGCGCCGCGAGCCCTGCGGCGATCGCCGCCTCGACGTCGCGCCGGTTGGCTTCGGCCAGCGCCGGTCCGGCCGCGCGCAGCCGGCGTGCCAGCGCTCGCAAG
>CALJUI010000139.1 GCA_937975735.1 uncultured Rubrivivax sp. | reverse complement strand
AGCCAGTTCTATATTCTTGACTGGGTATATATCGGTTCCTAGAATCTGCGCCGACAGTTCTAGGGTTAACCCGCATCGCTGAAGCCCGACGCGCCGGGAGGCGCCAGATCCGGGCCAGGGCGACGCCAACGCCGCCCGGTCTGAAGACAGGCGCGTACGGCGATGAAGACGATTATCGACCCGCCATGCGCCGGTAAGCGGCACGGGAGCGGGGCGTGAGAGGAGTCCGATGAAGTTGATGGAAGTGCTCCTGCAGGCACGTCGAGACAGCGCGCGGTCGATGGCCGTGCTGCTGGGCGACGTCGGTCGCGGCATGGTCGCGCTGGCGCACAGCTCGCTGGCCCTGGTCGGCCTGACCGTCGTGGCGCTGGCGCTGTTCGTCGCCAGCCGCGCCGAGTTGCGCAGCCGCGTCGAGAACACGGCGCTGGGCTGGCTGCAGACGCGCCAGGTCGAGCGTGCGCTGGCCGAAGGCGACCTGATCTCGGTGGCCGCCGACGAAGAGGCGATCCGCCGCGCCACCGCGGCCGACCCGGGCCAGCTCGACCGCATGCAAGCCTCGGTGGCCCAGTGGATCTCGCGCCGCTACCGTGTGGCGCCCGAGCCGGTGTCGCGCCTGGTGCAGGAAGCCTGGCTGGTCGGCCGCCAGGCCAAGCTCGACCCGACGCTGATCCTGGCCATCATCGCCGTCGAGTCCAGCTTCAACCCGTTCGCGCAGAGCCCGGTGGGCGCGCAGGGCCTGATGCAGGTCATGACCAACATCCACAGCGACAAGTACCAGCCCTTCGGCGGCACCCACGCCGCCTTCGACCCCGTGACCAACCTGCGCGTGGGCGTGCAGGTGCTCAAGGACTGCATCGCGCGCGCGGGCAGCATCGAGGCCGGGCTGCGCTACTACGTCGGCGCGGCGCTGCTCGACAGCGACGGCGGCTACGCGGCCAAGGTGCTGTGGGAGCAGTCGCACCTGCAGCGCGTGGCGCAGGGCCAGCAGGTGGCGACCAACGTGCCCGGCTCGCCGCCTCCGCAGGCCATCGAGGCCGCCGCCGAGCAGCCGGCCACGCCGGCGCCTGCCATCGAGACCCAGAAGGTCGCGCTCATCTGACCCCGCCCCGCCCGGGCGTCCTGGGCGCCGGCTGCCGGCCTGCGCGGCTACACTTCGGGTCCGCGCAACTGGCGATACGGGTGGTGGCCCACCCGGAGGTGGACGACCACCGGGAAGCGCGGCGCGTGGTGACGACGGTGCGCCACGCCGAGACGCCGTTCGCCTGGGCAGCCCTCGACCGGCACGCGACGCCGTGTCTCGAAGGCCCTTCCACTGAAGAGGACTGCCACCATGTTCGACCGTAGCCAATCCACCCTCGCCCACGTCGACCCCGAGGTGTGGGCGGCGATCCAGGACGAGAACCGGCGCCAGGAGGCGCACATCGAGCTGATCGCCTCCGAGAACTACACGTCGCCGGCCGTGATGGCCGCACAGTGCACGCAGCTGACCAACAAGTACGCCGAGGGCGACC
>CALJUI010000138.1 GCA_937975735.1 uncultured Rubrivivax sp. | reverse complement strand
TCGGCTGCACGATCGGCCAGGGCCTGACGGGCCTGTCGACGCTGGCGATCGGCTCCTTCATCGCGGTGGCCGGCATCGTCGCCGGTTCGGTCGCGACGCTGAAGTACATGCTCTGGCGCGAAGGCGCCTGAGCGCCCGGCGAGGCTCGGCGATCAGGCGGGCACCGCCTGGCGTTCGGTGCCGACGAGGACGCCGTCTTCGAGGTGATAGACGGTGTCGAAGCCCTCGATCATGCGATGGTCGTGGGTCACGGTGATCACCGCCGATCGCCGCTCGCGCGCGATCTTGCGCAACAGGGCCATGACCTTGGTCCCGCGGTCGGTGTCGAGGGCGGCGGTCGGCTCGTCCGCGAGGATCAGCAACGGCTCGTTGGCCAAGGCGCGGCCGATCGCCACGCGCTGCTGCTCGCCGCCCGACAGGTTCGCGGGCAGCGCGCCGGCCCGGTGGCCGATCTCCAGGTAGCCGAGCAACTCGCGCGCGCGTCGCGTGGCCTCGCGCCGCCCGACGCCGTTGAGGCTCAGCATCAGCGCCACGTTCTCCTCGGCAGTCAGGAACGGAATCAGGTTGTGCTGCTGGAAGATGAAGCCGATGTGTCGGCGCCGGAACGCGCGCACGTCGATGCCGGTCGGCGCGTTGTCGTACAAGGTCTGCCCCTCGATCACGATGCGGCCGGTCGTCGGCGGCTGGATCAGGCTGATCGCCAGCAGCAGGGTGCTCTTGCCCGACCCGCTGGGCCCGAGCAAGGCGACCAGTTCGCCCGCCTCGACCGACAGGCTCGTCGGCTTCAGGGCCTGAACGGCCGTGGCACCGTGGCCGAAGGTCTGGCTGACGTCGGTGATCTCGAGCACCGCCATTTCAGCCTCCCAGGGCCAGCTGTGGCGGCGTGCGCAGCGCGTGCCAGATGGCCAGGCCGCTGGCGAGCACGCCGCCGGCGAGCATCACCGCGAAGGTGACCGCGGTCTCCCCGGCGGCGAAGCTCAGGGTGCGAGGGAAGCCCGGCGCGATGACCTCGCGAAGCAGCCAGGCGCCGCCGAAGCTGGCCAGCGTCAGCGCAATGGACTGCTCCAGGATCAGCCTCACGATGACGTGGTTCGGTGCCCCGACGAGCTTGAGCGTCGCGATCGAACGGATCTTCTCGATCGTCAGCACGTAGACGATCAGCGCGATGATGACGATCGATACGACGATGAGCAGCGATCGGAACAGGCCGAGCACCCCGGAGATGCGGCGCAGGCGGCCCTCGAGCATCAGCGTGCGCTCCTCTTCGGTCGTGTAGACGTTGAAGTACAGCCAGTCGCGGATGTGCTGCGCCACGGCAGCCGCATCGGCCCCCGGCCGCACGCGCACCAGCACGGCGTTGACCTGTGTCGGCGCCGCATTGACCAGCGGCAGCAGACGCTGCGCCTGCTCGCCAACGTAGCCCGCGCGCTCCAGTCGCTGCAGCGTCGCCGCGCGCGCTGCGGTGATCGCACGGTCGTCCTGCTCGAACTGGATCTTCTGCGCGTCGGGAAGCGACATGTAGATCAAGGGGTTGCCCGAAGCGTCGACCGCCCCGGCGCTGACGCCGACGACGGTGTAGACGTCGCCCGACAGCCGGAGGCGCTCACCCAGCGCGAGGCCGAGCTTGCGGTCGACCACGACCTCGTAGTGGGCGGCGCGCAGGGTCCGTCCCTGCTCGAGCCGGCCCGGCCGGCCGAGACCCCCGAAGACGTCGTAGCCGACCACCGTGAACTGCTGCTCGGCCCCCGACCCGAAGGCGCGCTGCGCCGTGTACAGGACCAGCGGGCTGGCCTGCTGAACGCCGGGAGTGGCCGCCACGCTCTTCCAGGCGTCCAGCGGGAGCCTGGACGACTCGTTGAACGGCCCGCCGCGACCGCGCTCGACGACCCAGAGATCGGTCGACGTGTTTTCGATCAGCCAGACGCCGTCGTCGATGTTGCCCCGGTAGATGCCGTTCATCACCAGCACGATGGCCAGCAGCATCGACACCCCGGCGATGGTCGCGACGAACTTGCCCAGATGACGCCGGATGTCCTTGACCGCGAGGTCCATCGGCCCACCCCGGGCTCAGTTCGCGGGGCGCGGCTGCACGCGCATGCCGTCGCGCACGCCGAGGGCAGGCGCGACGATCTCGGCGCCGGCACTCAGCGCGCCCTGCACGATCAGATGTCGCCCGTCGCTCTGCCCGGCGCGCACGGGCACGAATGCCGCCCGTCCGTCGTCGACCACGAGCACCCCCTGCCGGCCCTGCGGGTCCCTCAGGAGGGCCGTGACCGGCAGGCGCAGACCCTGGAAGCGCCCGGTGTCGACCTGGACCTCCGCCTCCTGGTCGATCACGAACCGCGACGGCGGAGCGTCGAACGCCACGTGCACGTCCACCTCGCGCGTCGCGGCGTCGGACTGCCGGGCGATCCGCGCCACGCGGCCGTTCAACTGCTCGCCGGTCCGCAGCACGATCCGCGCCGGCTGGCCCTTCTGCACGCGGTCGAGCATCGCTTCGTCGACGCGCATGGCCACCCACAGGCTGGCCGGGTCGACGAGCCTGAACAGCGTCGAGCCCGGCATCACCGTGCTGCCGGGCTCGACCAGACGTTGCACGACCAACCCGTTGATCGGGGACAGCAGCCGCGCGTGGGAACTGGCGACGTCGGCCACCCGGAACTCGTGCTCCAGCGTCGAGCGATCGGCCCGTCGCGCCGCCAGCGTCGCCGCTGCCGAGTGCTCCGCGGCCTCCGCGGCCTGCAACGCGGCGCGCGCGCTGTCCATGCCGGCCGCGGACAGAAAGCCCTGCGCCCGCAGTTCGGTGTCCCGTTGGTGCCGGCTGCGTGCCAGCTCGGTGTCGGTCCGTGCCTTGCTCAGCGCTGCCTGGGCAGCCTCGACCGTCCGATTCAGCGTCTCGCGTTGTCCGGCGACCGCGGCGCGCCGCGCGAGCAGATCACGGTCGTCCAGCGTGGCCAGCAGCTGTCCGGCCTGCACGGCATCGCCGACATCGGCGTGCATCGTCGCCACTGCCGCCGTGACCCGCGCCGCCAGATTCACCGACACGCGAGCCTGCACCGTGCCGGGTCCGGTGACCTGAACGGGCACGTCCGCCTGGACCAGACGAACCGTGTCGACGATGACGGCGCGGCCGAATCGCCACCAGACCGCCAGCGCCAACAACAACATGCCGGCCAGTGCCAGCAGCATCCATCGAGATCGGGTCACGCTTTCGTTCTATACACTAGTGGGTATATGCCCACCAGCCTAGTCGAAGGCCCCCGACCGACGATTGATCCCCGTCAACGGACTCCGTGAGTTCAGCGCCGGCCGCCGAGCAGTCCGGCCGCCATCTTCATCACGTCGTCGAGTGCCGAGCCGTCCTGGTTGCGGTCGAGCATCGGCGTGATCATGTCCAGCAGGCCGCCGCCGGGCGCCGTGCTGCCGCGCGGCGCCGCGTTGGCGCGCTGGGCCAGGCCGCCCATCATCATCGACGCGACGATCGGCAGCATGCGCTTGAGCACGTCGTCGCCGATGCCGGTCTGCGCCGACGCGCGCGAGGCCACCGCACGGCTGACCTCCTTGCTGCCGAGCAGGTGGCCGAGGATGCCGTTGCCGTCGTCGACAGTGCGCGGGTCGGCCAGCGTCTCGGGCCGGTCGAGGTAGCGGGCGTGCTGGCCCTGGGTCAGCGCACCGATCAGGCTGTCGAGCCCGCCCTCACGCTGCGTGTTGTGCTTCACCGCGCCGGCCAGCGCCGGCAGCAGCGCACCGAGCGCCGACTGCGTCTGGCGCTGGTCGAGCCCGAACTGGCGGCCGAGCTGCTGTGCGGCGCCGCCGCCCTGGGCCTCGAGGATGAGTTGCATGAGGTCCATCGCCGTCTCCCGTGGAATGTCCCGGTCATCGTAGCCCTGGGCGGACCCAGGCACCCCCGACCTGGGTCGGGCACGGGGCACTTCAGGCCATCGCCGCGAGCGATGGCAGGCCATGGCGCGCCCGCGCGCGATGGCATTTGTCCTCGCCGGGCAGCAGCTCGCGGCAAGGCGACGGCCGCGCCGCATAGACCGTGCACTGCACGCCGGCGCCGATGTCGCCGGCCAGCGCGACACAACGCGGGCTCGGCAGATGGGTGCCGGCCATGCAGGCGTGGAACGGGGTCAGCGGCCGGGTGAGCGCCGGGTCGAGGCCGGTCGCGTCGGCCTCGGCCCAGTAGAAGGACACGCGGAAGGTGGCGCAGCAGGCGCCGCAGCGCTGGCACGGCGAGGCGCCGGGGTCGGCCGGTTCGGGCATCGATGAGGCAGGGGGCGGTTCACGGGGCTGCGCATTCTGCCCTGCCCGCGCCGAGCTGGCGCGACAGCTCGGCGGCCATCGCCGTCAGCGAGCGCGCCGGCGCGCCCTGCGCACCCACGTCGAAGCTGGCGCCGGGACCGATCGCGGTCAGGCTGAGCACGATCCGCCCGGCGGCGTCGAAGACCGGCGCGGCGAGCGCGCTGATGCCGGGCACCGCGGCGTCGACCGCGTGGCTGAAGCCGGCGGCCCGCACGGCCTCCAGGTCGCGCTCGAAGGCGGCGTCGAACACCACGCCGGGGTCGGTGGCCAGCACCTCGGCGCGCGGCAGCCAGGCGGCGAACAGCCGGCCCGAGGCGGTGCCGCGCAAGCTCATCACGGTGCCGTGGCGCATCGACACGTTGACCGCGCTCGGGCCTTCCTCGGTGCGCACGATCGTCGCGCCGCGCGGTCCCCAGACCGCGATGCCGACCGTCTGGCCGACCGCCTCGGCCAGTGGCGCCAGCTGCGCCGAGGCCAGCCGCACCGGGTCCATCTGCTGCAGGCTGATCAGCCCGAGTTGCATCGCCAGTGGTCCGAGGCCGTAGCGACCACTCACCTCGTCCTGCACGACGAGGCCGAGCTTGCCGAAGCTGACCAGGTACGGATGCGCCTTCGCCGGCGCCATGCCGGCGTCGCGGGCGAGGTCCTTCAGCGCCATCGGGCGCCCTTCGTGCACCAGCGCCAGCAGCAGCTGGCCGCCGACCTCGACGCTCTGGATGCCGCGCTGCACTCGTTGGTCCATGGCTGGGGTTTCCACTAAGTTGAACTGATTAGACATTATCAAACGAATCGACTAACATCAATCATCGTTAACCATAGCCAAATGCATTTGATACACGGGAGACCCTCATGAGCACCCCCACCAAGGCCTTCGCCAGCCAGGCCGACCTCGAGGTCAAGCAGGTCAGCTTCACCAAGCTGTCCGACCATGCCTACGCCTACACCGCCGAGGGCGACCCGAACACCGGCATCGTGATCGGCGACGACGCGGTGATGGTCATCGACA
>CALJUI010000137.1 GCA_937975735.1 uncultured Rubrivivax sp. | reverse complement strand
CAGCAGCCCGGCGCCGACGTTGAGCAGCGTGCTCTTGCCGCAGCCGGTGGGCCCGACGACGCTAACGAACTCGCCCGCCGCGACGTCCAGCGTGACGTCGCGGACCGCCGTGTAGCGCTGGCCGGGGTCGGCGCGGTCGACGAAGGTGCAGGTGACGCCCGACAGCGCCAGCGCGGGCGCGCTCACGACTTGAACTTGGTGTTGGCCTTGCGCACGAAGTCGTTCGTGTAGACCGCCTTCAGGTCGAGCTTGGCGGCGGCGATCTTGTCGTCGACGCTGGCCAGCGCGCGGAACGCGGTGTCGGCGCCCTTTTCCGGGATCAAGCCGTCGGGCGACAGCGCGCCCTTGGCAGCCAGGAAGGCCTCGATGTAGACGGCGCGGTCGCCGAGCAGGTAGGCCTCCGGCACCGCCTTGATGATCTCGCCCGGGCCGGCGGCCTGGATCCACTTGTTGGCCCGCACGATCGCGTTGGCCATCGCCTGCGCGGTGGCCGGGTGCTTGTCGAGGAAGGGCTGCGGCGCGTACAGGCAGCCGGCCGGCATCGGGCCGCCGAAGATCCGGTCGGCCTCGGCGACGACGCGCGTGTCGGCGACGATCTTCAGGTCGCCCGAGCGCTGCAGCAGCGTGATCACCGGGTCGAGGTTGCTGATCGCGTCGATCTGGCCCGAGCGCATTGCCGCCACCGCGCCGTTGCTGGCACCGACGCCGATGAAGCTGACGTCGCTCGGCTTCAGGCCGGCCTTGGCGAGCACGTAGTTCGCCATCACGTTGGTCGAGCTGCCGGGCGCGGTGACGCCGATCTTCTTGCCCTTCAGGTCGGCAACCGCCTTGTAGTTGGGCATCGTTCGCGGGTTGATGCCCAGCACGATCTGCGGCGCCCGCCCCTGCAGCACGAAGGCGCGCATCGGCTGGCCCTTGAACTGCATGTTGACGGTGTGCTCGAAGGCGCCGGAGACGACGTCGGCGCTGCCGCCGACCACGGCCTGCAGCGCGCGCGAGCCGCCGGCGAAGTCGACGATCTCGAGCGACAGTCCCTCGTCCTTGAAGTAGCCGAGCTGCTCGGCGATGGTCAGCGGCAGGTAGTACAGCAGGTTCTTGCCGCCGACCGCGATCTTGGCGTTGGGCTTCTCGATCGCCTGCGCGCGCAGCGCGGGGGCGGCCAGGGCGGCCAGCGCGGCGGCGCCGGTCTTGATCAGGGCACGTCGTTGCATCAGCGGGGTCTCCTTCTGGACAAGCGGCGATTCTCGACCGTCGTGCGCCGGCCTAACATCGGGGGATGCCCACATCCCGACCGACAGGCTGGCTGCTGGTGACCGGCGGCAGCCGCGGCATCGGCGCCGCGGTGGCGCGCCAGGCTGCGTCCGCCGGCTGGAACGTCGCCATCAACTTCGCCCGCGATGCCGACGCCGCCGAGCGCGTGGCCGCCGACGTGCGTGCGCTCGGCTGCGACGCGATGCTGCTGCGCGGCGACGTGGCCAGCGAGGCCGACGTGCAGGCGATGTTCGCGCAGATCGACGCGGCGGGCGGCCTCGGCGGGCTCGTCAACAACGCCGGCGTCGTCGACGTCGCGCAGCGGCTCGACCAGATGAGCCTCGCGCGCTGGCAGCGCATGTTCGGCATCAACGTGATCGGCACGATGCTGTGCGCGCGCGAGGCGGTGCGCCGGCTGAGCACGCGCCACGGCGGGCGCGGCGGGCCGATCGTCAACCTCTCGTCGGCGGCGGCTCGGCTGGGCTCGCCGGGACAGTACCTCGACTACGCGGCGGCCAAGGCGGCGATCGACACCTTCACGCTGGGCCTGGCGCGCGAGGTGGCCACCGAGGGCGTGCGCGTGAACGCGGTGCGGCCGGGGATCATCGAGACCGACATCCATGCGTCCGGCGGCCAGCCCGACCGCGCGCGCGAGCTCGCGCCGCAGGTGCCGATGCAGCGTGCCGGCAGCGCCGACGAGGTGGCCGCTGCAGTGCTTTGGCTGCTGTCGCCGGCGTCGAGCTACACGACCGGCAGCACGATCGACGTCACCGGCGGCCGCTGACGGGTCCGCGTCTGCGGCGCGCACGCGCCGATCCCACGATCGAATGACAAACCGCACGACTGCGGGGGGCGGCATCCCCTCTGCGGGGGGTGCGGCGCGCGTCGCGGGTGTCCAGAATGGTCCCCAACGACCCACCCGCACCGAGTCCCGCGATGAACGCCCCGTCCCTCCAGGCCCTGCTCGCCGAGCGGCCCCAGACGGCGCGCGAGGAGCAGGTCAACGCCCTCAGCCACGGCATCGGCTTCGTGCTCGCGGCGGCCAGCTGGCCGATCCTCACCGACTTCGCCGCCCAGCACGGCGGCCCGCACGGGGCGCTCGGCGCGAGCGTGTTCTCGCTGTCGATGATGCTGGTCTACGCCGCGTCGATGGTCTATCACGCGCTGCCGCGCGGGCGCGCCAAGCGCTGGGCGCAGCGGATCGACCACGCGGCGATCTTCATCTTCATCGCCGGCAGCTACACGCCGTTCGCGCTCGGCCCGCTGCGCGACGGGGTCGGCTGGCCGCTGCTGGCCGCGGTCTGGTCGCTGGCCATCGTCGGGGTCGGCTGCAAGGCCTGCGGCCGGCTGAGCGGCACGCTGCCCTCGACGCTGATGTATGCACTGATGGGCTGGCTCGCGCTGACGGTGCTCGACCCGCTGATGGCGCGCATCGGCGGCGACGCGCTGGCGCTGCTGCTCGCCGGCGGCGTGGCGTACACGGTCGGTGCGGTGTTCTTCCTGCTCGACCACCGGCTGCGCTTCGGCCACTTCGTCTGGCACCTGTTCGCGCTGGCCGGCAGCGCCTGCCACTTCTTCGCGGCGGCGCTCGGCCCGATGGCCTGAGCCGGGTCCGACCGGTCGCCTAGCCTGCCTTCGCCAGCGCCTGCACCTCGCGCAGCAGATGCTCGGCGGCGGTGCGCTCGCCGGCGGCCATGTGCCCGAGCCGAGGCTCGATCACGAAGGCCGTGTTGTCCGCCACCGAGGCCCACATGCGCGGCGCGGCCACCCGCCCCTTCAGGTCCTGCAGCCGGCGCAGCAGGTCGTCGAGCGCGCGCGCGAGCCGGCCGGCGGCGAGCGCCTCGTAGACGTCGAGCTCGATCACGCCGACCATGCTCCAGAAGTCCGGGTCCTGCGTGATGCGCGCGTGCAGGCTGCCGCGCACGCGGGCGACGATGTCGGCGTCGAAGCCGGGCCAGTCGCGGTCGTCGGCGTGGACCACGAGGGCGGTCGCCATGTGGTTGCCGGCCGGGTAGAACAGGTCTGGGTGGTCGCTGGCCAGTGCCAGCCTTTCCGCATCGGCGTAGGCCTCGCTGGCCCGGGCCAGTGCAGCGGCGGCGGCGCGCGGATCGTCGCCGCGGCGCTCGAGCATCGCCAGCCGCTTCCACGCCGAGCCGCGCAGGTTGTGCCGCTCGATCGTCGGCTGCAGCGCCGCCAGTGCGTCGAGCTGGGCGAGGATCTGCCGGATCTCGGTGCGCGCCGCCTGGCGCTCGGCGGCGCCGGCGTCTGACTCGATGCGCGTGAGGGCTCGCCGAGCGCTCAGGTTCAGCCACTGTTCGGTGGCGCGCATCGACGCGCTGCCGTCGTTGCAGCGCGTGGCCTGTGCATACCAGTCGATGGCCTGATCGAAGGCCTTGGCCTCGGCATAGGCCAGTCCGAAGGCCTCGGCGATCGCACCCATCTGCCGCCACATGGTGCCGAAGCGCGCTTCCAGGTGGCGGATCTTCTCCAGCTGCACGGCCGCCTTCGCGCCCTGGTACTGGCTCTTGACCGCGAGCTCCTCGAGCGCGAGCGCGAGGCCGAGCGGCGAGGCGATGCTGGTGTACTCCTCGCGCGGGTCGGTGCGGCCGGCCTGTGCGTCGCCGGTGCCGGTGCGGAACACCCAGTCCGGATCGCCGTAGCATTGGTAGGCGGCCCAGGTGTTGCCGCCCTCGGCGTGCGCCCAGGCGTCCTCGCGGGCCCGCGCGACGGCGCGGATGAAGGGTTGGCCGGCGAGCAGTTCGCGGTACAGCGTGGTCGCGAAACGCTTTGCCGGCTCGTCCTCGACCGCCCAGCCGGCGGCGATCACGCAGCGCACGCCGACCTTTATCAGCGCGTCGGCGACGGTGGCCGCGAAGTGCGGGCGGTTCATCGTTGGCCGGCCCTCCAGCGCCTGTGCATGGTCGCGCGCGGCGAGGTGGCAGCAGTTGACGAAGACCAGCTCGGGCACGGTGCGCATGGTCGCGATCTCGCGCGGGCCGAGGAAGGTGCCGCCCGACATCACCAGCCCGCCCATTTCGCCGGGCTCGCCGTGGCCGGCGATGTGCACGATGCGGTAACGCCGCGCCAGCAGCGCGTTGAGGATGGTGCCGGCATCGGCGCCGCCGACGAGCGCGGTGAGATGGTCGGCGCCGACGCCGCCGGCGCCGGCGAAGGTGGCCGCGACCTCGCGCGCCTCGGCCAGCGCGCCCGGCAGCGCGGCGTAGCGGGGGTCGTCGAGCGCCGGCTCGCCGATCACCAGCACATGGTCCTCGGCGGTGGCATCGACCACGCGGCCGCGGAAGTCGGCGGTGCGCAGCTTGCGCAGCAGCTTGGAGCGGATCGCCCAGGGCCGCTCGTCGCCGCCGGCGCGCTCCTCGGCCGGCGGGTCGAGCAGCTCCCAGGGGATGCCCGCGGTGCCGTCGTCGAGTTCGAGCACCATGTGGTCGGTGCCGCCGAGGTAGGGCTCGACCTCCTGCGGCACCAGCAGCTGGAACAGCGTGCGGCCCATCTGCGGGTCGTCGTTGGTGTCGTTGCTGGCCTTCGTGATCAGGTCGCGCACCAGCTTGGCCTGCGTCATCTGCGCGCGGACTTCGGTGCGGGCGCGCCGGGTGTCCAGCCGGAAGGCGATCGTGCCGTGATTGCCGGACGGCGTCTCGGCGGTGATCAGGTCGTAGCCGGTGCCGCGGTAGGCGGTGTCGATCTGCCGGCGCAGCGGACCGGTGCCGAAGGCGATCGCCGGCGCGATGTCGTAGTGCCCCGGCGTCGCGGTGGCCTGCACCTGCAGGCTGCGCCAGGCTTCGGCGGCGCGCTCCAGGTAGAGCTCGACGAGGGTCAGCCGCGTGACCACCGGCCATTCGAGCGCGGCACCGCCCTTGGCCGCCTCGCGGCGCGCGGCGTTGCCCTGGCGCACGACGTCGACGGCCTCGCGCACGCCGCGCGCGATCGCGCTCGCCGCGTCGCCGGGCGAGATCCCGAGGCCGCCGCTGCCCAGCAGCGTGGCGGCCAGCTCGATCGCCAGCGCGCTGCCCTCGGCGCGTTCGGCCAGCCGCTGCGACCAGGCG
>CALJUI010000136.1 GCA_937975735.1 uncultured Rubrivivax sp. | reverse complement strand
ACGACGTCGGGCGCCATCGGCCGCAGGTTGAACTGCAGGCAGCGCGACAGCACGGTCGGCAGCATCTTCTCCGGATCTGTCGTCGCCAGCACGAACTTCAGGTACTCCGGCGGCTCCTCCAGCGTCTTCAGCAGCGCGTTGAAGGCGTCCTTGGTGAGCTGGTGCGCCTCGTCGATCATGAAGACCTTGAAGCGGCTTGTACGCGGCCCGCTCGATCAGGTCGCGGATCTCGTCGATGCTGCGGTTGGACGCGGCATCGAGCTCGATGTAGTCGACGTAGCGGTCGGCGTCGATCGCGGTGCAGGCCGCGCACTCGCCGCAGGGCCGGGCGGTGACGCCACCCTGCCCGTCCGGCCCGATGCAGTTCAGCGACTTGGCGAGGATCCGCGACACCGTGGTCTTGCCGATCCCGCGCGTGCCCGTGAACAGATAGGCGTGGTGCAGCCGCTGCTGCTCGAGCGCGTTGCCCAGCGCCTGCACGACGTGCGCCTGCCCGACCATCTGGTCGAAGCGGCGCGGCCGGTACTTGCGGGCCAGAACGACGTAGCTCATGCGCTTCATTCTACGGGCCACCCCCCGGCGATAATCCCGGTCCATGACCGCTTCTTCCGATCGCCCCGCCGGCGCCGACGCGCCCCTGAGCTATGAGCAGTCCGGCGTCGTCTACGATCTGATCGATCCGCTGAAGGTCGCCGCCCAGCGTGCCGCCGCGGCGACCGCCGGACAGCTCGCCGCGCACGGGGCGACGGAGGTCAAGGCCTCGCGCGGCGAGTCGGCCTACGTGGTCGACGTCGGCCCCTTCTACCTCGCCAGCATCGTTGAATGCCTGGGCAGCAAGGCCCTGGTCGCCGACGAGATGGCGCGGCTGACCGGGCGCAGCTACTACGACGGCATCGCGCAGGACACGATCGCGATGGCCGTCAACGACCTGATCACGGTCGGCGCGACGCCCCTCGTCGTGCAGGCCTACTGGGCCGCCGGCGGCAGCGACTGGTTCGGAGACGCCGGCCGTGCGCAGGCCCTGGTCGCCGGCTGGCAGCGCGCCTGCGAGGCCTGCGGCGTGGCATGGGGCGGCGGCGAGACGCCGGCGCTGGCCGGCATCGTCGAGGCCGATCGCATCGACCTTGCGGCCTCGTGCACCGGGCTGATCAACCCGAAGCAGCGCCTGAGCGTCGGCGACAAGCTCGGCGCCGGCGACGCGATCGTGCTGCTCGCCTCCAGCGGCATCCACGCCAACGGCCTGAGCCTGGCGCGCAAGCTGGTCGAACGGCTGCCGCAGGGCTACCTGACCGAAGTCGCGCCGGGCCTGAGCTACGGCGACGCGTTGCTCGCGCCGACCACGCTGTATTCGCCGGTCACCGAAGCCCTGTGGAAGGCCGGCATCGCGCCGCACTACAGCGCCAACATCACCGGCCACGGCTGGCGCAAGCTGCTGCGCCACCCCGGGCGGTTCAGCTACCGGATCCGGCAGGTGCCCCCGGTGCCACCGGTGTTGCGCTTCATCCAGGCGCAGGCGCGGCAGGACGACCACGAGGCCTACGGCACGCTGAACATGGGCGCGGGCTTCGCGCTGTTCGTCGCCGCCGCGGATGCCGAGCGCACGGTCGCCATCGCGCGCGATCTCGGGATCGACGCGTGGCATGCGGGCGACGTCGAGGAGGGTCCGAAGCGGCTGCTGATCGAGCCGCTCGGCATCGAGTACGGGGAAGACGCGCTGCAGCTGCGCTGAGCCCGCCCGGCCCGCTCGCCTACAATCGTCGGCGACGGGCCTCCCCGCATGGAAGCGCGGCCAACCGGGTCAGGTCGGGAACGAAGCAGCCCCAACCGTTGCAACCAGTGCCGGGGGTAAGGCTCGTCACCCCACCCGCCCAGCGCCGGTCAGGGCGCCCTCTTCTCCGGCGGATTCACCCAGATCACGCGCACGCCAGAGCGGGCGGCCTGCCGGTCGACCGCGGCCACGCGTTCGGCGTCGATCGTGCTCAGCTGTTGCGGTGGTGTCGAAGCGCACCCGGCCAGCACGGACAAGGCGGCCAGGGCGGAGGTCAAGGTCAGGCGCGACATGGCGGCACTCCTGTGAAATCCCGACCGGCACACTCTAGTTCGCGGCCGTCGTGGGCGCAATGCCACCGCCTCAGACGCGTTCGGCCTGCCTGAAGGCCATCACGGCCTGGTTGCGCAGCGTGCGCAGCATCGACATCTCCTGCTCGCCCATCGGCACCGTGCCGCGGTGCGCGCGGTCGGCGTAGATCAAGCCGAACGACGCGCCTTTCTGCATCATCGGCAGCAGCAGGAAAGATGGCGCGGCCAGCTTGTCGCGGAACCACGACGGCAGACGCTGGGCGACGTTGGGCACGCTGGCGTCGTCGATCTGCATGTCCAGGCCCTTGGCGCAGACGACGCCGAACAGGTCCGGCGCCTCGCCGGGCGCGGGGCGCAGCGGCACGTGGAAGAGCTTGCTCAGCGCCTGCGCGTCCTGGCCGACGCCCAGTCGCCCGGTCAGCGCATCGCCGCGCGGATCGCGCAGACAGAAGATCACGCGCTGGAACTGCAGCGCATCGAACATCGTCTGCAGCACGATGCGCAGCACGTCGTTCAGGCGCAGCGCCTCGGTGGCCATGCCGTTGGTGATCTCCTGGATGCCGGCAGCCAGCACCTCGCCGGCCGGGCGCGACGGCGGCGCGGGCGGCGGCGCGACCAGCGTCTTGTCCATCGTCATCGGGATGTCGAGCATCGTCACCGCCGGCGGCGGTGCGTCGGCCAGCACGGTGTCCTCGATGATCGCGGTCGGCGCGGCCGGCGGCGGAGGCTCCTCGATCAAGCGGCGCGACGGCGCCTGCAGGCCGATGTGGATGCCCAGCGCCTGCGCCAGCTGGGCCAGCTTCGGGCGGGCACCCGCGGTGGCCTGCAGGAATTCCTTCGCGGTCAGCCCGAGCGCCGGGCCGTAGCTGTCGGCCAGGCGCTCCAGGCGCACCGGCAGCGCGTCGCCTTCGCCGGCGAGCATCGCGTCGGTGATTTCGTTGGCGGTGCGACCGAGCCAGCGCTGATACTCCGCGCCGCGGTCGATCGGCCGCGTCGGCGGCGCGCCGGGCGGCAGCTTCATCAGCAGCATCAGCTCATCGGGCAGGCCCCAGGTGCGGGCCACGCCCTGGCCGAGTTCCTGGAAACTCAGGCCGAGCACGCGCTGCGCCGCGGCCTCCTGCGCCATCGCGTCGGTGGCCCCCATGCGGATCAGCTGGCGGATCTGCTGCGCCTCCTCGGGGAAGTAGTACTCGGTCAGCAGCCGGCCGAGGTTCTGGAACATCGCGCCGATGAAGGTCTCTTCGCTCTCCCGGCCGATCGGCGTCAGCTCGACGGCCAGGGTGCCGGCCATCAGCGCGCGCAGGAACTCCTCGCGCATCATCGCGGCCTGCTGCTTGTCGGTCATGTGCTCGAGCAGCACCACCGACAGCGCCATGTTGCGGATGCCGGCGAAGCCGATCAGCTGCACCGCGCGCGACACCGTCATGATCTGGCCGGCACCGGACTGGCTGAAGTGCACGGTGTTGACCATGCGCAGCAGCTTGTTCGTCAGCGCCACGTCCTTCAGGATCTCGGCGGCCAGGCTGGACAGCGTCTCGGTCTCCGAGCTGGCCATCTTCTGGATCTTGACGATCGACTGCGACAGCGCCGGGAAATCGCGCTTGTGGCGCATCCGGCGCAGCAGGAACTCGAGCGTGCCCTTGCCCTCGGCGGCATTCGGCAGCGCGACGACCTCCGGATTCAACCAGGCGGTCAGCGCAGCGTGGAAGGAGCGCGCGCTGTCGTAGCGCTGCTCGGCCTTGCGCGCCACCGCGCGCGCGACGATGGCGCGCAGGGTGTCGTCGACGCGCACCGTGGCCGGCAGCGAGAAGTCCTCCTTCTGCACGCGGTCGACCGCGCGATACGGGTCGCGCTCGACCAGGAGCGGTCGGCCGGCGAGCAGCTCGCCGAGCACCATGCCGGCGGAGAAGACGTCCATCGCCGGCACCGGCGCCTCGCCGCGCGCCGCCTCCGGCGACATGTAGCCCGGCGTGCCGACGATGCGCCCGTCGCCGCCGTGTTCTACGCGCGCCGCGATGCCGAAATCCATCACCCGGGCCCGACCGTCCTTGCCGAGCAGGATGTTCGACGGCTTCAGGTCGCGGTGCACGATGCCGCGCTCGTGCGCCGCGGCCAGCGCGTCGAGCACGCCGAGCATCAACGTCACGGCCTGTCGAGCCGGCAGCGCGCCGTTGCCGCGCCGCGACTCGCTCAGCGTCGGGCCATCGACGAACTCGAAGACCAGGTACGGCGTGCCGTCGACCTCGTCGGCCTCGAACACGGGCACGATGTTCGGATGGGTCAGCGGGCTGACCGCGCGCGCCTCGTGCAGCCACTGGCTGACCTCGAGCGTGTCGGCGTCCGGGTTCAGCAGCTTGACCGCGACCTCGCGGTCGAGCCGGGCGTCGTAGCCGAGCCAGACGGTGGCCTGCGCGCCGCGGCCGAGCACCCGGCGCAGCTCGAAACGGCCGACCCGGCGCTCGTCGGTGCGCGCCTGCGCGGCCCTCACCGGGCGCCTCCGATCGGCGTGTCGTCGAACTCGGCCGGCATCGTCGCGGCGGTGGGCACGAGATCGAGCGCCGACTGCAGGTCGCGCAACTGCACGCCGAGCATGCGGCCGTAGCGCTGCGCCACCGCTTTGAGCGCCGGGGTGATCTGCGGTGCCGGCAGGGCCAGCGCGTCGACCGCCTCGTTGGCGCAGCTGCCGAGCGCGCGCAGCACGTCGTCGTCGCTGTCGGCGGCGCGCACCGGCACCGAGCGCGGCAGACGCCGGATCATGTGCAGCACCGCGCTGTCGAGCCCCCAGTGGCGGGCGACCGCGGCGCCGAGCGCCTCGATGTCGATGCCGAGCACGGCGTAGGACGCGGCCTCCTCGCCGAGTCCGGGCTCGTCGGGCTCGCCCTCGCGCGGCGACGGCGCCGGCTGCATCAGGCGCTCGATCTGCTGCGCCTCGTCCGGAAAGTGGTACTGCACCGCCAGCCGACCGAGGTTCTGCAGCAAGGTGACCAGGTAGACGACCTCCAGGTCGTAGCCCGGCGGCCGCAACGACTGGGCCACCCGGGCGGCCTGCTTGACGCGCTCGAACACCCGCTCGAGCTCGACCGCCTGCGCCTCGCCGAGCGGGCCGGGCCAGGGACGCAGCGCAAGCGCGGCGCGGCGCACGCCGTCCAGCCCGAGCATCAGGATCGCGCGGCGCACGGTCAGCACCGGCCCGGTGCCGGCGATCTGCGCGCCCCGCACCTGCGCGGTGTTGACCGCGCGCAGCATCTCGAAGGTCAGCGCCAGGTCCTGCAGCACGACCGCGGCCAGTTCGTTGGTGCGCTCCTTCTCCATCAGCGCCATCCGAGCCGCACGTGCGGCCGCACCGGGCGAGGCCGGCAGCAGGCCGACGCTGTGAAGGCGGTCGAGCAGCAGCGCGAGCGGACCGCCGTCGGACTCCGAGCTGGCCTTGAGCCAGCCCTGCAGTGCGCGCGCCAGCGTGCGCGCGTTGCGGTAGCGGTGGCGCTCCTGGCGGTCGGTGGCGC
>CALJUI010000135.1 GCA_937975735.1 uncultured Rubrivivax sp. | reverse complement strand
TCGCGTTGCCGCCGTTGGTGATGAAGGTCTTCGCGCCGTTCAGCACGCAGTGCTCGCCGTCGCGACGGGCGCTGGTTCGCACCGCCTGCAGGTCCGAGCCGGTGCCCGGCTCGGTCATCGCGATCGCGCCGATCATCTCGCCGGTGGCCATCTTCGGCAGCCAGCGGCGCTTCTGTTCGTCGGTGCCGTAGTGCAGCAGGTAGGGCGCGACGATCGCCGAGTGCAGCCCGCCGCCCCAGCCCGAGACGTTGGCGCGCGACTGCTCGAGCAGGATCACCGCCTCGTGGCCGAAGTCGCCGCCGCCACCGCCGAAGGCCTCCGGCGTCGACGCGCACAGCAGTCCGTGCGCACCGGCCTCGCGCCAGACTTCTGGACCCATGCGCCCGGCGGCACGGAACTCGGCCAGCCGCGGCACCCAGCGCTGGTCGATGTAGCGCCGTGCCGCGTCCTGCAGCATCCGGTGCTCGTCGCTCATCCAGGCCGACGGGAAGACCGGAAGGCTCATCGCTTCTCCAGTTGCCGGCGCACCTGGGTGTTGATCAGGCGCAACTCGGCCAGCGTCGCATCGATATGCTCACGCTTCTTCGTCAGCTCGGCGATCGCCGCGTCGGTGCGGTCGCGCACGTACTTGAGCTGCTGCACGCGACCCTCGCCGTGGGCACCGTAGAGGTCGAGGTAGTGCTTGATCTCGTCCAGCGAGGCGCCGATCGCCTTGCTGCGCAGGATCAGCGCCAGCCGCGCCCGGTCGCGCCGCGTGTAGACGCGCGCGCCATTGACCCGCCGCGGCGACAGCAGGCCCTTGGACTCGTAGAAGCGGATCGTCCGCAGCGTGATGTGGAACTCGGCGCACAGCTCGGTGATGCCGAACAGCTCGCCGGCGTCGGCCTCGCGGTGCGAGGCGACCACCTCCTGCGCACTGGCCGGCCGCACCCGCGATCCGCCTTCGAGCATGGTCAGACGACCCGGGACAGCTTCATCGCCACGCCCATGTCGCCGGCGACCTTGAACTTGCCCATCATGAAGCCGGTGGTCGGGTCGAGCTCGCCGCTGATCAGGGCCGCCAGGTTGTCTCGGGTGATCGTCACCGTGCAGTCGGTCTCGACGGCGTCGTTGTGCACGGCATTCGGCGCCGAGTTGCCGTCGATGACCACCACGCCATCGTCGCCGCAGTCGAACTTCAGCGTCGCGTTCAGGCCGCTGTCCTCGCCGACCTTGGCGCGCAGCGCGTCGGTGATGGCGTTCATGTCCATGGGGTTCCTCGGGTGAGTCGTGATCGTTCGATGCTAGCCACCGTGCCGAGGCCGGCCATGCGGGCATTTCCCTAGACGGCATTCGGTTGACGTTAACGTCACCCTCCGGCCTAATGCGCCGGATGAGTGTGCCGACCCGCTACCGCAGCGTCTTCCGCCCGGACCTGTTCGCCGGTCGGGTGGTCTGGGTCACCGGCGGCGGCAGCGGCATCGGCCGCTGCACGGCGCACGAACTCGCCGCGCTCGGCGCGACGGTGGTGCTCAGCGGGCGCGATGGCGACAAGCTCGAACGGATCTCGGCGGAGATCACCGACGACGGCGGCCGCTGCGACGCGATCGCCTTCGACATCCGAGACGAGGACGCGGTCAAGGCCGGCGTGCGCGACATCGTCGAGCGACATGGCGCGGTGCACGGGCTCGTCAACAACGCCGGCGGCCAGTTCCCCGCGCCGCTGATGGCGATCAGCAGGAAGGGCTTCGACGCGGTCGTGGCCAACAACCTGACCGGCGGCTTCCTGATGATGCGCGAGGTCTTCACCCAGTCGATGCAACAGCACGGCGGTGCGATCGTCAACATGACGGCCGACTTCCGCAACGGCATGCCCGGCATGGGTCACTCCGGCGCGGCGCGCGCCGGCATGAGCAACCTGACGCAGACCGCGGCCTATGAGTGGGCGCACGCCGGCGTGCGCGTCAACGCGGTCGCACCCGGCTGGATCGCCTCCAGCGGCATGGACACCTACGGCGGCGCGATGAAGGCGCTGATCCCGAAACTCAGGCAGCACGTGCCGCTGCGCCGGCTGGGCGCCGAAGCCGAGGTCAGCGCGGCCATCGTCTTTCTGCTGTCTCCGGCCGCCGCCTTCATCACCGGCGTGACGCTGCAGATCGACGGGGCGGCCTCGCTCGGCAGCGAGGTCTTCCCGCTCGGCGAGACCTCGCGATCGGTGCCCTTCGACGGCTTCCATCGAGCGGTGGTCCCCGACGTGTTGAAGTGATGCAGCGCCTGCCGCCACTCGCCTCCAGGCTCGATCCCGGGTCGGCCCCCTTCCAGGCCAACGCCAAGCGCATGCACGAGCGACTGGCCGAGGTGCGCTCGCTGCAGGACAAGGTGGTCGCCGCGTCGGCGGCCAAGCGCGAGCGCTTCGAGGCGCGCGGGCAGCTGCTGCCGCGCGAGCGCGTGGCGCGCCTGGTCGACCGCGGCAGCGAGTTCCTCGAGCTGAGCCCGCTCGCCGGGCTCGGCATGCACGACGACGACGGCAAGTCCGAGGTCTTCGGCGGCGGCAGCATCGTCGGCATCGGCGTCGTCGAAGGCAGGCGGGTGCTGGTCTCGGCCAGCGACAGCGGCATCAAGGGCGGCACCGTCGCGCCGATGGGGCTGAAGAAGGCCTTGCGCGCGCAGGAACTGGCGCGTGACAACAAGTTGCCGCTGATCGCGCTGGTCGAGTCCGGCGGCGCCAACCTGATGTACCAGGCCGAGATCTTCGTCGACGGCGGCCGCACCTTCGCCAACCAGGCCCGGCTGTCGGCCGCCGGCATCCCGCAGATCGCGGTCGTGCACGGCGCGTCCACTGCGGGCGGCGCCTACCTGCCGGGCCTGAGCGACTACGTCGTGCTGGTGCGCGATCGCTCGTCGATCTACCTCGCCGGCCCGCCGCTCGTGAAGGCGGCGATCGGCGAGGACGCGAGCGAGGAGGAACTCGGTGGCGCGCGGATGCACGCCGAGGTCACCGGCCTGGGCGAGTATCTGGCCGACGACGACGCCCATGCGATCGCGCTTGCGCGCGAGATCGTCCGCCACCTCCACTGGGACACCGTGCCCGCCGCCGCGGACTTCGACGAGCCGCGCTTCGACCGCGAAGAGCTGATGGGCATCGTGCCCGCCGACGAGCGCGAACCGTTCGACATGCGCGAACTCATCGCGAGGCTCGTCGACGCCTCGGTCTTCCTCGAGTTCAAGGCGCCGATGGCCGCCGACACCGTCTGCGGCCATGCCCACCTGCACGGCCACGCCATCGGCCTGGTGGCCAACAACGGCCCGATCCAGCCGGCGGGCTCGACCAAGGCGGCGCAGTTCATCCAGCTGTGCGACCAGTCGGGCACGCCGCTGATCTTCCTGCAGAACACCACCGGCTACATGGTGGGCCGGGCCGCCGAGCAGGCCGGCGCGATCAAGCATGGCAGCAAGATGATCCAGGCCGTCGCCAACGCGCGGGTGCCGAAGTTCACGATCGTGATTGGCGGCAGCTTCGGCGCCGGCAACTACGGCATGTGCGGCCGCGGCTTCGATCCGCGCTTCATCTTCGCCTGGCCGAGCGCGCGCACCGCGGTGATGGGCGGCGCGCAGGCGGCCAAGGTGATGGACATCGTCAACCGCAACAAGCTCGAGCGCCGAGGCCTGCCGGCGAACGACGAGGCGCTGGCCGCGATGAGCGAACTCCTGCGCAAGCGCCTGGACGCCGAGTCGACCGCGCTGTTCGGCACCGCCCGGCTGTGGGACGACGGCATCATCGACCCGCGCGACACGCGTCGCATCCTCGGCCTGTGCCTGGCGCTCGCCGCCGAGGCCCAGGCCCGCACGCTGCGCCCCAACACCTTCGGCATCGCCCGACTCTGAGGAGACCGATCCATGCAGTTCACTGCCGAACACCGCGCCCTGTCCGACACCGTGGTCAAGTTCGTCGAGAAGGAGATCAACCCGCACGTGCCGGCCTGGGAGAAGGCCGAGCAGTTCCCGGCCCACGAGGTGTTCAAGAAGCTCGGCAACCTCGGCCTGCTGGGCCTGAAGTACCCGGAGGAATACGGCGGCGCCGGCCTGGACTTCAGCTACTCGATGGTGATGGCCGAGGCGCTGGGCGCCTGCGCCTGCGGCGGCGTGCCGATGGCCATCGGCGTGCAGACCGACATGGCCACGCCGGCGCTGGCGCGCTTCGGCAGCGACGAACTGCGCGGCGAGTTCCTGGCGCCGACGATCGCCGGCGACGTGGTCGCCTGCCTGGGCGTCAGCGAGGCCGGCGGCGGCTCCGACGTCGCGGCGATCAAGACCACCGCCCAGGTCGACGGCGGCGACTACCTGATCAACGGCAGCAAGATGTGGATCACGAACGGCCTGCAGGCCGACTGGTGCTGCCTGCTGGCCAACACCAGCGAGGGCCCGG
>CALJUI010000134.1 GCA_937975735.1 uncultured Rubrivivax sp. | reverse complement strand
AGGTGAACAGCTGCGCGCCCAGGCCGTCGTGCAGGTCGCGCATGATGCGCTGGCGCTCTTCGGCCGCGGCACGGTCGGCCTGCAGCGACGCGATGCGCTCGTAGCTGGCGGCGATTTCCGTCTCGCGCTGGCGCACGCGCGCCTCGAGCGTGCGATTGGCCTGCTCCACCTCGTCGAGCGAGCGCACGAAGCGCACCGCCAGCAGCACGCCCATGACCACCAGCAGCAGGTTGGCGCCGTGGTGCAGCAGGAAGATGCGGTGGTGCAGCCAGTCGGGCGCAAGCGCGGCCAGCACCGGCAGCCGCCAGGCCATCGCGTAGTCGTGCAACCCGGCCAGCGCGGCGGCCGCGACGCTGAAGGCGATCACCACCGTGGCCGCGGTGCGCTGTCGCCACGCCGCCGCAAGCGCAACGGCGGCCAGGCCCACGCCCACCGGCAGCAGCCCGGCCACCCACACGCGCGCGGCCAGCCCTTCGCCGCCGACGATGAAGGCCAATGGGCCCAGCGCCCAGTAGGTGAACAGCGTGCGCGTCAGCCACGGCCTGGACCAGCCCGCCAGTGCCAGTGTGAACAGCGCCATCACGACGATGAAGCCGCCGGTGCAGGCGAAGTAGACGACGCGCCAGGCCTCCCACAGCGTCGGCGGCAGCGTGTCCAGCACGAAGGTCAGCGTGCGCAGCGCCCACAGCAGCGCGGCCAGGCCGAACAGGCCGTACAGGACCTCCTGGCGCCGGCGCCACCAGATCAGCAGCACCAGCAGGCCGACGACGCAGCCGGTGATGACGGTGACCAGTGGCAGCGTGCGCACGAAGAACAACCGCCGGTCGTGCATCGGTTGCAGCACCGGCTGCGGGCCGATCACCAGGCGGGGAAGCCGCGCGTACTCGCTGCTGTGGGCCGCCGCCACCCGCAGCAGCAGCTCGTTGCCCCGTGACTGCAGCGCGCCATCGGGCAGCGGCAGCAGCATCGGACGCTCCCAGCGCACCCGCACCTCGTCACTGGTCTCGGCCACCGCGGCCGCCGGCGCGCCGTTCAGCCACAGCCGGCCGCCGCCGTTGAAGTAGGGCAGGTAGACCCGCCACGAACCCTGCGCCGCACGCAGGTCGGCGTCGAACTGCACGCGGTACCAGACCGCGCGGGCGCGCTCCGAATGCGCCAGTTCGACGCCACGCCAGCGCGGGTCGTCCGCTGCCGGTGGCGTCTCCTGCGGTGACACGATCAGCTGCGCCTGCCGCGGCGCGACGACCGCGGCGGACGGCGGCGGATCGGTCGCCCGGACCACCGTGACGAAGAGGGCAGCTCCCAGCGCCAGCGCGGCAGCGCTGGCCGCGCGCCAGGGGCGTGGGCTAGAGCAGGCCCATCTGGGTCGCTTCATAGACGGCCTCCCCGCGGGAGTGCACGGCCAGCTTGCGGTAGATGTTCTTCACGTGCGTGACCACGGTGTGCGGCGAGATGTGCAGCAGCTCCCCCACCGTCTCGAAGCTCAGGCCCTTGGCGATCAGGCGCAGGATCTCGGTCTCGCGCGCGGACAGTGGCGAAGGCTCCGCCGGGACCGGCGTGGGTGCCGCAGTGGCCGGGGTGTCCGCGTCGCTCGGCGCGATGCGAAAGCGCGCCAGCACGCGTCGCGCGATGCTCGGGCTGATCGGCGAGCCGCCGGCGCGCACCTCGTGGATCGACGCCGCGATCCGTGTGGCCTTCGCGTCCTTGAGCAGGTAGCCGGTGGCGCCGGCCTCGATGCTGCCGAGCACATGCGCGTCGTCGGCGAACATGGTGACGACGAGCGCGTCGCATCCCGGCACATGCTGCGCAGCATGGCGGATCAGCTCGATGCCGCTCATGTCAGGCAGCCCCAGGTCGACCAGCAGCACGTCCGGTGGCTGGGCGTCCAGCATCGCCAGGCCGGCGCGGCCGGTGGCCACGCCGCCGATCAGGCGCAGGCCGTCGTCCGCCAGCACCGCCTCGGAGAAGCGCTGCAGGAATTCCGGCTCGTCCTCGACGATCAGGACGCTGGTGCGCTCGTGGTCACCTGAGGCCATGCGCCCCATTCTGCCCAAGCCACCGGCGCGCGCCTACCGCGAATGCGGTAGGGGCCGGCATCGAATGCCGTGAGGGCGGTATCGCCGGCGCGCAGGCCAAAACCTAGTCTTGGCAGCACGCAACCGGAGACCTACATGAACCTCAACTTCACGACCCGTGCCGCCGCCTTCGTCGCCTCGCTGCTGATGACCTTCGCGGTGGTGGACCTGATCGCCGACTACGCCAAGCCGGCCGACGCGCCGCAGCAGATGGCGCTGCACAGCGCGGACGGTGCCGCCGGCGCAGCCAGCGCGGCCACGCGGCGCTGAACCCCGCCGTCGTCCCCCCAAGGTCGCGGGCGCCACGCCCGCGCCACGCCCGCCCCGCTGCGCTACGCTGAAGCCTCGCCCCGAGGAGCCTCCATGGACCTGTCCAGTTTCCTCCAGCGCGCCCGGTCTGCCTTGTCGATGCCGGTGATCTACTGGCTCGGCAAGGGCGGCTGGATCGCGCGCCAGGCCGCCCGCCCGGGCCCCGGCGCCCCGATCGACCTGGCGGCCGAGCTGACCCGGCTGAAGGCCGAACGCCCGTCGGTGCACGCGGCGTACATGCAGGCGCTGGCCGGCTCGGGGCTCGACCCCGCGTCGCTGCCCGACCAGGACTGCGAATACTCGGGCTTAGTCTGCTGGGCGATGGGCCTGCCGCGCGACGGCGCGCCGCTGTCGGGCGGCTGGATCAACACCGACGCGATTCCCCCGAAGC
>CALJUI010000133.1 GCA_937975735.1 uncultured Rubrivivax sp. | reverse complement strand
CGTCGGCGATCGCTTCGGTGGTCGTGTAGCGCTCGTCGACCTCGTGCACCGGCAGGCCGAAGCGGCCGTGCAGCTGGCGCGCGAAGCGCTTCGCCCGCGCGGTATTGTCGTGCGCGGCGCCGTCCGGGTGGAACGGCACGCCGACGACCAGAGCGTCGGGCTGCCATTCGCGGATCAGCGCGGCGATCGCGTCGAAGCGCGCGTCGCCCTCGGCCGCGAGCGTCTTCAGCGGCTGGCCACGCCCGAGCAGCGCGCTGCCCTGGGCGACGCCGACCCGGCGGATGCCGAAATCGAAGGCCAGACAGGACGACGGGCGACCGCGGGGGACCGCAGGCGCGCTCCGGCTCATGAGTGGCCGGCCTCGGCGCTGAGCATGCCGGGGTCGAAGCCGAGCAGCGAGACGGCGCGGTCGTAGCGCTTCTCGACCGGCGTGTCGAAGATGATCGCCGGGTCGGCGTTGACCGTCAGCCAGCCGTTGCGCGCGAGCTCCTCCTCCAGCTGGCCGGCCGACCAGCCGCTGCAGCCCAGCGTGATCAGCACCTTCTTCGGCCCGCCGCCGCCGGCCAGCGCCTCCAGCACGTCGCGGCTGGTCGTCATCGACAGGCCCCCGGGCACCGCCATCGTCGAGCTGAACGGCTCGCCCTCGCCCATCGGCTCGTGCAGCACGAAGCCGCGCTCGGTCTGCACCGGGCCGCCGAAGAAGACCGGCTGCTCGCCGAGTTCGTCGCGGTCGAGTTCGAGCTCGACCTTCTCGAACAGGTTCTTCAGCTTGATGTCGATCGGCTTGTTGATGACCAGGCCGAGCGCGCCACGCTCGCTGTGCTCGCACAGGTAGACCACCGACCCGGCGAAGGTGTCGTCGACCATGCCGGGCATGGCGATCAGGAACTGGTTGGTGAGGTTGATGGTGCCGGAAGGCATGCAGGCATTTTATTCTGCCGGCACACTCCGCAGCCATGGCCGCCCCCGCACTCCCCAGGATCGACCGTGCCCTGGTCTGGTTCCGCCGCGACCTGCGCGCCGACGACCAGGCGGCGCTGTACCACGCGTTGCGCGCGGCGCGCCAGGTCTGGTGCGCCTTCGTCTTCGACACCGACATCCTCGACCCGCTGCCGCGCGCCGACCGCCGGGTCGAGTTCATCCGCGACAGCCTGGTCGGGCTGGACGCGGCGCTGCGCGCGATGGCCGCGTCGCACGGCATCGACGGCGCCGGGCTGATCGTCCGCCACGGCCAGGCGGTGGCGCAGGTCACCGAGCTGGCCGCCGCGCTGAAGGTGCAGGCGGTGTTCGCCAACCACGACGACGAGCCGGCGGCAATCCTGCGCGACGGGCGGGTCCGCGGCGCGCTGGCCGAGCGCGGCGTGGCATTGCACACCAGCAAGGACCACCTGGTCTTCGAGCGCAGCGAGGTGCTGACCCAGGCCGGCGGCCCGTTCGGCGTCTTCACGCCGTACAAGAACGCCTGGCTGAAGGCATTGACGCCCTACCACCTGAAGGACTACCCGCTGGCGCCGCACGCCGGCGCGCTGGCGCCGCGACCGGACGGCGAGGCCGGCGTGCCGGCGCTGAAGTCGCTCGGCTTCGAGGCCACCAACCTGCACCAGCTGCGGCTGCCGTCCGGCACCGCCGGCGCCGAGGAACTGCTGGCCGACTTCCTCGACCGCATCGACCAGTACCACGAGACGCGCGACTACCCGGCGGTGAAGGGGCCGAGCTACCTCAGCACCCACCTGCGCTTCGGCACGATCTCGATCCGGCGGCTGGCCCGCGAGGCCTACCAGCGCATGCAGGCCGGCGAGCGCGGCGCCGAAGTCTGGCTGTCCGAGCTGATCTGGCGCGACTTCTACCACCAGGTGCTGCACCACCACCCGCATGTCGCCAGCCGCGCCTTCAAGCCGGCCTTCGACCGCATCAAGTGGGCGCACGGCAAGCAGGCCGACGCCCAATTCCAGGCCTGGTGCGAGGGCCGCACCGGCTACCCGCTGGTCGACGCGGCGATGCACCAGATCAACCAGACCGGCTACATGCACAACCGGCTGCGCATGGTCGTCGCGAGCTTCCTGGTCAAGGACCTGGGGCTGGACTGGCGCCGCGGCGAGGCCTACTTCGCCGAGAAGCTCAACGACTTCGATCTGGCCGCCAACAACGGCGGCTGGCAGTGGGCGGCGTCGACCGGCTGCGACGCGCAGCCCTGGTTCCGCATCTTCAACCCGGTGACGCAGAGCGAGAAGTTCGACGCCCAGGGCCGCTTCATCCGGCGCTACCTGCCGCAACTGGCGAAACTGCCCGACAAGCTGATCCACGCGCCCTGGACGGCGCGACCGGTCGACCTCGCAGCCGCCGGCGTCACGCTGGGGCGCGACTACCCCGAGCCGCTGGTCATGCACGACGAGGCGCGCCGACGCACGCTCGAGCGCTACGCAGTGGTCAAGGATGCCGGCTGAGGCGCGGCGCCGGCCGAATCAGAACAGCTCGATGTCGCCGGTGTGGGAGGCCTCGGCGGCCACCCCGCTGCGCACCAGGTCGTCGTGATGCACGACGCGGTTGCGGCCGCTCAGCTTGGCGTGGTAGACGGCCTTGTCGGCACGCTCGAAGGCGCTCGACGGCGTGTCGCTGCGCCGCGCCGCGGTGAAGCCGATGCTGACCGTGACGTGGCCGACGCGCGGAAAGGCGTAGCGCTCGACGTTCGCCCTCAGGCGCTCGAAGGCCCCGGCGGCGCAGGCGGCATCGTGGCAGTGCAGCAGCACCACGAACTCCTCGCCGCCGAAGCGGTACAGACGGTCACGGAAGCGGAAACTGCCGCGCATCAGGCGCGCCAGCAGCACCAGCACTTCATCGCCGATCAGGTGCCCGTGGGCGTCGTTGACGGACTTGAAGTGGTCGATGTCGATCACGCCCAGCCAGGGCTTGGTGGCGTCGCCGTGGCGGCGGTCGCCCGGTCCGTCGGCGAGCGGCCGCGCACCCGACGCGGCGCGCAGGAACGCCTCGTCGAAGGTCTTGCGGTTGAGCAGACCGGTCAGCGTGTCGCGCTCGCTGTAGTCGAGCAGGTCCTCGAAGTTGCGGTAGATGCGCAGCACGCTGCCGACCAGGCGGACCTGGTCGGCGGCCAGGGGATCGTCGGTCTCGACCTCGAACACGCCGACCGCCGAGCCGTCGGCGGTGATCGCGAATCGTGTCGTCCACGGCGGGCCGTCGGTGGCGATGATGCGCTGCTGGTCCAGGCAGGCCTGGCGCTCGGGCGCGCTGGCGAGCAGGGGCAGGTCCTCGAGCTCCGCGCTCAAGGGGTCCGACGACGCCGCGCCGTCGCCGCAGGCCAGGCGGGCGCGTAGCGTCCAGCGCCGGTTCGGCGCCTCGCCGACGACGCGGTAGATCGCCGCCTGGCGCGGCCGCAGCAGGTCGGACAGCGCGCCGACCAGGCCGACGTCGAGCAGCTCGCGGTCGCGCGAGCCGGTCAGTTCGGCGAGGTGGTCGGCAAGCGGCTCCATCGCGGGCGTCCGGGTCAGTGCAGTGTCGCCGCGCCGGCGTGGCGCTCGACGAGGGCGAGCAGCTCCTCCTCGGCATAGGGCTTGCCGAGGTAGTGGTCGACGCCGAGCTCGGCCGCATGGTCGCGGTGCTTCTGCGCGATGCGCGAAGTGATCATGATCACCGGCAGGTCGGCCAGCCGAGCATCGGCCCGGACGTTGCGCACCAGGTCGAAGCCGTCCATGCGCGGCATCTCGATGTTGCTCAGCAGCACCGCCGGTCGCTCGTCAGCCAGGAGCTCGAGAGCCTCGAGGCCGTCCTTGGCGAGCGTCACGCGGTAGCCTTCGCGCACCAGCAGGCGCTGCGTCACGCGGCGCACGGTCAACGAGTCGTCGACCACCAGCACCAGCGGCGCCAGCGATGCGGCCGGCTCGGTGGTGGCGGCCTCGATGGTTTCCGGCAGCGGCTGCTCGCGCATCCTCCCGCGCGCCTCGTCGCCGTAGATCGCGGCCAGCGCCACCGGGTTGTAGATCAGCGCGGCGGCGCCGGACGGCAGCAGGGTGATGCCGGCGATGCCGGGCAGGCGCGAGAGCTGCGGGCCGAGGTTCTTGACCACCACTTCCTGGTTGCCGATCACCTCGTCGACATGCAGCGCGACGCGCTGCGATGCGCTGCGCACGATAACGATCACCTGCGCCCGGTCGCCCTGCAGCGGCGGCGCGGACTGCTGCAGCAGCGCGCCGAGCCAGAACAGCGGCACGGCCTCGTCGGCGTGGCGCAGCTCGCCGCTCGCGTAGGCGGCCTGCAGCTCGGCCGCCGGCAGCCGGCGCACGACCTCGATCAGCGTCGACGGCACCGCGATGCGCTGGTTGCCGAAGCGCAGCATCACGACCTGCGTCACCGCCGTCGTCAGCGGCAGCACCAGGCGCAGCCGGGTGCCGCGGCCGGGTTCGCTGTGGGTCTCGATGCGGCCGCCCATCGCGACGACCTCGGCGCGCACGACGTCCATGCCGATGCCACGGCCGGCCAGCTCGCTCACCGCCTCGGCGGTGCTGAACCCGGGCTGGAAGATCAGTTGCACCAGTGCCGGATCGTCGAGCCGCGCGTCGGCCTCGATCAGGCCGCGCTCGACCGCGCGCGCACGGATGCGCGCCAGGTCCAGCCCGCCACCGTCGTCGGCGAACTCGACGCCGACCTCGTTGCGCTCGTGGGTGACGGTGACGGT
>CALJUI010000132.1 GCA_937975735.1 uncultured Rubrivivax sp. | reverse complement strand
TCGCTGTTGATGTCGAGCATCATCACGACGAACAGGAACAGCACCATCACCGCGCCGACGTAGACCAGCACCAGTGTGATCGCCAGGAACTCGGCGTGCAGCAGCATCCAGACGCAGGCGGCGCTGAAGAAGGCCAGCACCAGGTACAGCGCCGCGTGCACGGTGCTGCGCACCGTGATGACGCGGAAGGCCGCGAACAGCAGCACGGCCGAGAAGACGTAGAAGAGCGCGGTGGTCGAAGTCATGGTCTCAGCGGTACTTGGCGTCGGCGGCGCGGTGGGCCGCGATCTCGGCCTCGTAGCGGTCACCGACGGCCAGCAGCATGTCCTTCGTGAAGTACAGGTCGCCGCGCTTCTCGCCGTGGTATTCGAAGATGTGCGTCTCGACGATCGAGTCCACCGGGCAGCTTTCCTCGCAGAAGCCGCAGAAGATGCACTTGGTCAGGTCGATGTCGTAGCGCGTCGTGCGGCGCGAGCCGTCGGCGCGCTCCTCGGACTCGATGGAGATGGCCAGCGCCGGGCACACGGCCTCGCACAGCTTGCAGGCGATGCATCGCTCCTCGCCGTTGTCGTAGCGGCGCAGCGCGTGCAGGCCGCGGAAGCGCGGCGACAGCGGCGTCTTCTCCTCCGGGAACTGCACCGTGATGTGCGGCGACAGGAAGTGGCGCCCGGTGATCGCCAGGCCCTTGAAGAGCTCGACGAGCAGGAAGCTCGAGAAGAAATCCTTGATGGCGGTCATGGTCGGGACCTCTCGTCCTCAGTGCCAGATGTTCAGGGGCGACTGGATCCACAGCCCCACGAGGACCAGCCAGACCAGGGTGACCGGGATGAAGATCTTCCAGCCCAGACGCATGATCTGGTCGTAGCGGTAGCGCGGGAACGTGGCGCGCACCCACAGGAACATCGTGACGACGACGAAGACCTTGATGGCGAGCCAGATCCAGCCGGGGATGAAGGACAGGAACTCGAACGGGGGCAGCCAGCCGCCGAGGAACAGGATCACACACAGCGTGCTGACCAGGATCATGTTCGCGTACTCGGCCAGGAAGAACATCGCGAACGACATCCCGGAGTACTCGATCATGTGGCCGGCGACGATCTCGCTCTCGCCCTCGACGACGTCGAACGGGTGCCGGTTGGTCTCGGCCAGGCCGGCGATGAAGTAGACGAAGAAGATCGGCAGCAGCGGCAGCCAGTTCCACGACAGGAAGCCGACGCCGGCGTCGGCCATCTGGCCCTTGCCCTGCAGCATGACGATCTCGACCAGGTTCATCGTGCCGGAGACCATCAGCACGACCACGAGCGCGAAGCCCATCGCGATCTCGTAGCTGACCATCTGCGCCGACGCGCGCAGCGCGCCGAGGAAGGCGTACTTCGAGTTCGACGCCCAGCCGGCGATGATCACGCCGTAGACCTCGAGCGAGGTGATCGCCATCAGGAACAGCAGGCCGGCGTTGACGTTGGCCAGCACGACCTCGGGGCCGAACGGGATCACCGCCCAGGCCGCCAGCGCCGGCATGATCGTCATGATCGGGCCGAGGAAGAACAGGCCCTTGTTGGCCGCGGTCGGCCGGATGATCTCCTTGAAGATCAGCTTGACCGCGTCGGCGATCGGCGTCAGCAGGCCGAACGGGCCGACGCGGTTCGGGCCCGGGCGGATCTGCGTCCAGCCGATGCCCTTGCGCTCCCACAGCGTCAGGTAGGCCACGCAGCCCATCAGCGGCGCGACCAGCACGACGATCTTGATCAGGCTCCAGACCACCAGCCACGCGGTCGGGCCGAGCAGCGAGGTGCCGAACTGGTTGACGCTGTCGATCATGCCTTCTCCACCACGATCGGCCCGAACATGCCGCCCAGCGCCGCGGTGTCCGGGTGGCCCGCGCTCACCCGCACCGCGTTCGGCGCGAGCGACGGGTCCTCCACCGCCGGCAGTTCCACCGCGCCGGCGCCCTGTCGAAGTCGCACGCGGCCGCCCGGCTGCAGGCCGATCGCGCGCCACAGCGCCGTCGGCAGGCCGGCCATTGGCGGCCGCGCATCGGCGGTGCGCTGCAAGGACGCGGCACGCCGCACCAGCGGATCGGTGGCGTAGATCGGCACGTCGGCGATGCGCTCGGGTCCCGCGGTCGCGGCGACGGGCACGAAGGCGCCTAGCGCGGCACGGTTGTCCAGCCGCTCGGCCAGCGTCGACGGGTCGCCCAGCGCCTCCGCCCTCACCTGCTCGGCGCTGTCGTGCTCGAAGCCTTCCAGGCCGAGCAGGTTGCCGAGCACGCGCAGCACCTTCCAGCCGGGGCGTGTCTCGCCCAGCGGCTTGACGACCCCGTGGAAGCTCTGCGCACGGCCTTCGGCGTTGACGAAGCAGCCGGCGGTCTCGGTGAACGGGGCGATCGGCAGCAGCACGTCGGCCACGTCGGCCGCCGCGTCCTTGAACGGGCTCAGCGAGACGACGAGGCCGGCGCCGCCGAGCGCCTTCGCGGCGGCCACGGCGTCGGCCGCATCGAGCACCGGCTCGACGCCGAGCAGCAGCAGCGCCTTCATCGGCTGCGTCAGCATCTGGCCGGCGTTCAGCCCGCCGCGTCCCGGCAGCGCGCCGACGAGCTGCGCGCCGACCGTGTTCGCGGCCTCGCCGAACTCGCCCGTCGTCGCGCCGGTCTGCTCGGCGATCCAGGCCGCCAGCGCGCGCAGCGCCGAGGCCTGCGGATGCTGCACCGCGGCGTTGCCGAGCAGCACCGCCTTGCGTTCGCCCGACAGCAGCGAATCGGCAATCGCCCGCGCCTGGTCGTCGGCGTCAGCCGGCATCGGCGAGGGCACGCCCTTGGCCTTCGCGACCGCCGCGGCGATGCGGGCCAGCGCGTCGACCCAGGCCGACGGCGCCGCGATCACCCGGACGCCCATCGGCATCAGCCAGTCGTCGGCCAGTGCATGCAGGCCGTGCACCTGCGCCCCGTGCTTGGCGGCCTGGCGCAGGCGCTGCGCGAACAGCGGATGGTCCTTGCGCAGGAAGGAGCCGATCACGAGCGCCCGGTCCAGCGTCGTCAGCTCGGCGATCGGGCGGCCCAGCCAGCGCGCGTGGCCCGGCGCCGGCGCGGAGGAGAAATCGGCCTGGCGGGTTCGGTGATCGACGTTCTGGCTGCCAAGGCCACGCATCAGCTTGGCCAGCAGATGCAGTTCCTCGACAGTCGCGTGCGGCGAGCCGAGCGCGCCGATGCCCTCGGTGCCGAACTCGGCCTTCACGCGCTTCAGGCCGTCGGCGACGTACCCCAGCGCGGTGTTCCAGTCCACCGTCTGCCACTCGCCGCCCTGCTTGATCATCGGCGCGGTCAGCCGTGCGCCGCTGTTCAGCGCCTCGTAGCTGAAGCGGTCGCGGTCGGCGATCCAGCACTCGTTGACCGCCTCGTTCTCCAGCGGCAGCACGCGCATCACCTTGTTCGCCTTGACCTGGACGATCAGGTTGGCGCCGGTGCTGTCGTGCGGACTGATGCTCTTGCGGCGCGACAGCTCCCAGGTGCGGGCGCTGTAGCGGAAGGGCTTGCTGGTGAGCGCACCGACCGGGCAGATGTCGATCATGTTGCCCGACAGCTCGGAGTCGATCGTCGAGCCGGTGATCGTCGTGATCTCGGAGTGCTCGCCGCGGTGGATCATGCCGAGCTCCATCACCCCGGCGATCTCCTGGCCGAAGCGCACGCAGCGCGTGCAGTGGATGCAGCGGCTCATCTCCTGCATCGAGATCAGCGGGCCGACGTCCTTGTGGAAGACGACGCGCTTCTCCTCGGTGTAGCGGCTGGCGCTGGCACCGTAGCCCACCGCCAGGTCCTGCAGCTGGCATTCGCCGCCCTGGTCGCAGATCGGGCAGTCCAGCGGGTGGTTGATGAGCAGGAACTCCATCACCGACTGCTGCGCCTTGACCGCCTTGTCGCTCTTCGTGCGCACGACCATGCCCTGCGTCACCGGCGTCGCGCAGGCGGGCATCGGCTTCGGGGCCTTCTCGACCTCGACCAGGCACATGCGGCAGTTGGCCGCGATCGAGAGCTTCTTGTGGTAGCAGAAGTGCGGGATGTAGGTGCCCGCGGCATCCGCCGCGTGCATCACCGTGCTGCCTTCGGCGACGTTGACCTTCTTGCCGTCGAGTTCGATCTCAACCATGGGCGGCCACCTCGGCGCCGACCATGCAGCGCTTGTGCTCGATGTGGTGGGCGAACTCGTCGCGGAAGTGCTTCAGCATGCCCTGCACCGGCATCGCCGCGGCATCGCCCAGCGCGCAGATCGTGCGGCCCTTGATGTTGTCGGCGACCGAGTCGAGCAGCGCCAGGTCCTCGGGACGTCCCTTGCCGTGCTCGATGCGATCGACCATGCGCCACAGCCAGCCGGTGCCTTCACGGCACGGCGTGCACTGGCCGCAGCTCTCGTGCTGGTAGAAGTAGGACAGGCGCAGCAGGCTCCTGACCATGCAGCGGGTGTCGTTCATCACGATGACCGCGCCCGAGCCGAGCATCGAACCGGCCTTGGCGATGGCGTCGTAGTCCATCGTGATGTCCATCATGACGTCCGCCGGCAGCACCGGCGCCGACGAGCCGCCCGGAATCACCGCCTTGAGCTTGCCGCCCTTGACGCCGCCGGCCATCTCGAGCAGCTGCGCGAACGACGTGCCCATCGGGATCTCGTAGTTGCCGGGGCGCTCGACGTCGCCGACCATCGAGAAGATCTTGGTGCCGCCGTTGTTCGGCTTGCCGCAATCCAGGTAGGCCTGGCCGCCGTGGTTGATGATCCACGGCACCGCGGCGAAGGTCTCGGTGTTGTTGATCGTCGTGGGCTTGCCGTACAGGCCGAAGCTGGCCGGGAACGGCGGCTTGAACCGCGGCTGGCCCTTCTTGCCCTCGAGCGACTCCAGCAGCGCGGTCTCCTCGCCGCAGATGTAGGCGCCGAAGCCGTGGAACGCGTGCAGCTGGAAGTCGAACCCGGAGCCGAGGATCTTGTCGCCGAGGAAGCCGGCGGCGCGCGCTTCTTCGAGGGCTTCCTCGAAGCGCTCGTAGACCTCGAAGATCTCGCCGTGGATGTAGTTGTAGCCGGTCTTGATGCCCATCGCGTAGGCGGCGATGGCCATGCCCTCGATGACGATGTGCGGGTTGTAGGCCAGGATGTCGCGGTCCTTGCAGGTGCCCGGCTCGCCCTCGTCGGAGTTGCACACCAGGTACTTCGGTCCCGGGAAGGCGCGCGGCATGAAGCTCCACTTCAGCCCGGTCGGGAAGCCGGCGCCACCGCGGCCGCGCAGCGCCGAGAGCTTGACCTCGGCGATGACCTGCTCCGGCGTCATGCCGGCGCCGCCGGGCCGGTCGACGCCCAGGATCTTCCTCAGCGCCGAATAGCCGCCGCGCGCCTCGTAGTCCTTCAGCCGCCAGTTGCGGCCGTCCAGCCCCGCATAGATCTGCGGCTGCACATGGCGACCGTGGAAGCAGGTGTGCTCGCCGCGGCTCTTGAACTTGGACAGATCGGGTGTCATCGACCGTCCCCGGACTTCAGCGTCGCGACGAGTTCGTCGAGTCGTTCTGGGTTCATGTAGCTCAGCATTTCGCGGTCGTTGACGAGCATCACCGGCGCATCGGCGCAGGCGCCCAGGCATTCGCTGGGCTGCACGGTGAAGACGCCGTCCTCGGTCGTGCCGTAGGGCTCGACGCCGAGCTTGTGGCACAGATGATCGAGCGCCTCCTGGCCGCGGCGCAGCTGGCACGGCAGGTTGGTGCAGACGTTCAGCTTGAACCGGCCGACCGGCTGCTGGTTGTACATGTTGTAGAAGGTCGTGACCTCGTGCACCGCGATCGGCGGCATGCCGAGGTAGGCGGCGACGGCCTTCTCGGCCTCGGCCGAGACGTGGCCCTGTTCCTGCTGCACGATCGACAGGCAGGCCATCACGGCGCTCTGCTTCTGGTCGGCGGGGTACTTGGCGACTTCGCGCGCGAAGCGCGCGAGCGTGGCGTCGGAGAAGTTCATCGGTCGATCTCGCCGAAGACGATGTCCATCGTGCCGATGATGGCCACCGCATCGGCGATCATGTGGCCGCGCGCGAGCTCGTCCAGCGCAGCGAGGTGAGGGAAGCCGGGGGCGCGGATCTTCAGCCGGTAGGGCTTGTTCGCGCCGTCGCTGACGAGGTAGATGCCGAACTCGCCCTTCGGGTGCTCGACCGCGGCGTAGGTCTCGCCTTCGGGCACGTGGAAGCCCTCGGTGAACAGCTTGAAGTGGTGGATCAGCTCCTCCATCGAGGACTTCATCTCCACGCGCGACGGCGGCGCCACCTTGTGGTTGTCGGTGATCACCGGGCCGGGGTTGGCGCGCAGCCAGTCGACGCACTGCTGGATGATGCGGTTGCTCTGGCGCATCTCCTCGACGCGCACGACGTAGCGGTCGTAGGTGTCGCCGTTGGTGCCCACGGGGATGTCGAAGTCGAGCCGGTCGTAGACCTCGTAGGGCTGCTTCTTGCGCAGGTCCCAGGCGACGCCGGAGCCGCGCAGCATCGGCCCGGTGAAGCCGAGGTTCAGCGCGCGTTCGGGGCTGACGACGCCGATGCCGACCGTGCGCTGCTTCCAGATGCGGTTGTCGGTGAGCAGGGTCTCGTAGTCGTCGACGTTGGCCGGGAAGCGGCGGCAGAAGTCCTCGATGAAGTCCAGCAGCGAGCCCTGGCGCGTCTCGTTGAGCTTGGCGATCGCCTTGGCGTTGCGCACGCGACTGGCCTTGTACTGCGGCATCTGCTCGGGCAGGTCGCGGTAGACGCCGCCCGGGCGGTAGTAGGCCGCATGCATGCGCGCGCCGGACACCGCCTCGTACATGTCGAGGATGTCCTCGCGCTCGCGGAAGCAGTAGATGAGCATGTTCATCGCGCCGCAGTCCAGGCCGTGCGCGCCGAGCCACATCAGGTGGTTCAGCAGCCGCGTCAGCTCGTCGTACATCACGCGGATGTACTGCGCGCGGATCGGCACCTCGATGCCGAGCAGCTTCTCCATCGCCAGGCAGTAGGCATGCTCGTTGCACATCATCGACACGTAGTCGAGGCGGTCCATGTACGGCAGCGACTGGATGAAGGTCTTGCTCTCGGCCAGCTTCTCCGTGGCGCGGTGCAGCAGGCCGATGTGCGGGTCGGCGCGCTGGATGACCTCGCCGTCGAGCTCGAGCACGAGGCGCAGCACGCCGTGCGCCGCCGGGTGCTGGGGCCCGAAGTTCAGCGTGTAGTTCTTGATATCCGCCATATGCCCCTCAGCTCGCCTTGCGCCGACCGCGCAGAACTTCGGCGCAGGCTGACTTCGCGCCAGCGAAGTCAAGCCCGCGAAGCGGGCGGCCGAAGCCAAAGTTGCGTCCGCAGTGCACCATCATCAGTGCAGCCCGCCGTACTTCTCTTCGCGCACGACGCGCGGCGTGATCTCGCGCGGCTCGATCGTCACCGGCTGGTAGATCACGCGCCGGCTCTCGGCGTCGTAGCGCATCTCGACGTGGCCGCTGACCGGAAAGTCCTTGCGCATCGGGTGGCCGATGAAGCCGTAGTCGGTGAGGATGCGGCGGAGATCCAAGTGGCCCTCGAAGATGATGCCGTACAGGTCGAAGGCCTCGCGCTCGAACCAGTTGGCGCCATTCCAGATCGCCGTCACCGAAGGCAGTGCCGGCAGCTCGTCGTCGGGCGCGAAGACCTTGACGCGCAGGCGGTGGTTCAGCGAGACCGACAGCAGGTGCGAGACGACGCCGTACCGCGGGCCGTCCCAGGGCCGGTCCTTCCAGTCGGAATAGTCGATGCCGCACAGGTCGATCAGCTGTTCGAACTTCAGCGCGGGGTGGTCGCGCAGCACGCTCATCGACTCGGGGTAGCGATCGGCCTTCAGCGTCAGCGTCAGCTGCCCGCGGTCGCGCACCAGGCCCTGGATCGCATCGCCGAGCGCCTCTTGCAGCGCGGCCTGCAGGTTGTCGAGTCGTTGCGTCATCGTGCGATCGTGTTCTCGCGCCGGATCTTGGCCTGCAGCTGCAGGATGCCGTAGAGCAGCGCCTCGGCCGTCGGCGGGCAGCCGGGCACGTAGACGTCCACCGGCACGATGCGGTCGCAGCCGCGCACGACCGAGTAGCTGTAGTGGTAGTAGCCGCCGCCGTTGGCGCACGAGCCCATGCTCAGCACCCAGCGCGGCTCGGCCATCTGGTCGTAGACCTTGCGCAGCGCCGGTGCCATCTTGTTGCACAGCGTGCCAGCGACGATCATCAGGTCGCTCTGGCGCGGGCTGGGGCGGAACAGCATGCCGAAGCGGTCGATGTCGTAGCGCGCCGCGCCGGCGTGCATCATCTCCACCGCACAGCAGGCCAGGCCGAAGGTCATCGGCCACAGCGAACCGGTCTTCGACCAGTTGATCAGCTTGTCGACCGAGGTGGTGACGAAGCCTTCCTTCAGGACACCTTCAATTCCCATCGATCACTCCCAGTCCAGGGCGCCCTTCTTCCACTCGTAGACGAAACCGACGACGAGGATCGTCAGGAAGACCATCATCGCCCAGAAGCCTGACGCGCCGATGTCGCGCAGCGCGACCGCCCAGGGAAAGAGGAAGGCGATCTCGAGGTCGAACAGGATGAACAGGATCGCGACGAGGTAGTAGCGCACGTCGAACTTCATCCGCGCGTCCTCGAAGGCCTCGAAGCCGCACTCGTAGGGCGAGTTCTTCTCGGCGTCCGGCCGGTTCGGCCCGAACACGAAACCCAGCACCTGCGGCGCCACGCCGACCGCCACGCCGACCAGGATGAACAGGATCACGGGGAGGTACTGTTGCAGGTCCATGGGGTCGATCTGTCCTGGGCGGGTCAACAAAAAGCGCGCCCCGCACAGCCTTCACCGCTGCACCGAGTGCGCGCCCGTCCCTGCTTCAGCCTTACCGGCAGGGGGCGGCCGCGAAGCCCTCTCGGGCCCTGCGCAATGTTCTTCTCGTGGCCACCAGGGCCGCGAACTCCGACAGGTCACGAGGACCTGGTGCCGACGGCGAGACTCGAACTCGCACAGCTTTCGCCACTACCCCCTCAAGATAGCGTGTCTACCAATTTCACCACGTCGGCGGTGTTGCGCTCCGCTCGCCCCGAGGGGTCCGCGGACGGCGTTCGGATCGCATGAGGCTGGCTCGCCGAACAACTCAGGATTCTAGCCGCAATCCCCGGGCGAACCCGGAGGCGAGCGCGTCATCGAGCGTTGACCGCGCTCAACCCGAGGTCATTGTTTCGGGATCGCCGGCGCGGCGTCGGAGGCCGGCACCGCTGCCGGTGCGGGGATCGCCGCCGGGGCCGGCGCGGCACCTGGAATGGCGCCGGGAATCGCTCCTTCCGCGGGGGCGCTGGCCGCCGGCGCAGCGCGGTCGAGCACGCTGCTGCCCTCCGTGGTGCGCGGCCCGCCGGCGGCCGACATGAACACCAAGGCCAGCGTCGCGGCGAAGAACAGCGTCGCGCAGACCGCGGTCGATCGCGACAGGAAGTTTGCACTGCCGCTGGCGCCGAACAGGCTGCCGGACGCGCCGCTGCCGAACGAGGCCCCCATGTCGGCCCCCTTGCCGTGCTGCACGAGCACGAGGCCGATCATCACGATCGCGGCGAGCATCTGCACCACGAGCGTCAGGGTCATCCAAACTTGCATGTTCTTCGAGCTCCGCTTTCGAAAGAGGTCAGGACATCGCGCGGGCGATGGCCACGAAATCGGCCGCCTTCAGCGCGGCGCCGCCGATCAGGCCGCCGTCGATGTCGGGTTGGGCGAACAGGGCGGCGGCGTTGTCCGGCTTGACGCTGCCGCCGTAGAGGATGCGCATCTTGTCGCCGTGGCCGGTGGCGGCCTGCAGTTGCGCACGCAGCAGCGCATGCACCTGCTGCGCCTGCTCCGGCGTGGCCGTGAGGCCGGTGCC
The DNA here is from genome assembly GCA_937975735.1 of uncultured Rubrivivax sp. Lineage (GTDB taxonomy): Bacteria > Pseudomonadota > Gammaproteobacteria > Burkholderiales > Burkholderiaceae_C > Rubrivivax. The sequence goes on along the minus strand of CALJUI010000132.1, from coordinate 11,539 downwards.
GATCGCCCAGACCGGTTCGTAGGCCACGACGATCTCGCCGGCGCAGTGGGCCAGCGTGTGGATCACGTTGGAGAGCTGGCGCTTGACGACCGCCGCAGTCTCGCCGGCCTCGCGCTGCGCCAGCGTTTCGCCGACGCAGACGATCGGCGTGACGCCGCGGGCGAGTGCCGCCTTGGCCTTGTCGGCGACGAGCTGGTCGCTCTCGCCGTGGTAGGCACGCCGCTCGGAGTGGCCGACGATGGCGTAGCGGCAGCCGCACTCGGCCAGCATCGCGGCCGAGACCTCGCCGGTGTAGGCGCCCTGCTCGTGCGCCGAGACGTCCTGCGCGCCCCAGCGCAGGTCGCTGCCGGCCAGCGTTGCGGCCGTCTCGTGCAGGTAGGGAAAGGGCACGCAGACCGCGACATCGCCGGTGAACGGCCGCGCCGCCAGGATGCCGGCCAGCAGTTCGGCATTCGCCGGGCGGCTGCCGTGCATCTTCCAGTTGCCGACGACGAGTTGCCTTCTGGCCATCACGCGCTCCAGTCCAGGACGATCTTGCCCACGTGGGTGCCCGACTCCATCAACGCGTGCGCCGCCGCCGCCTCGGTGGCCGGGAACACCCGATGGATCACCGGCTTGATGCGGCCGGACTCGATCAGCGGCCAGGCCGTGGCGCGCAAGGCCTGCGCGATCGCGGTCTTGTAGGCCACGCTGCGCGGCCGCAGCGTCGAGCCGGTGATCGCCAGCCGCTTGCGCAGCACGAGCCCGGCGTCGAAGGTGCTGGCGGTGCCGCCCTGCACCGCGATGATCGCCAGCCGCCCGTCGGCCGCCAGGCACTGCACCTCGCGCCCGACGTAGTCGCCGGCGACCATGTCGAGAACGACGTCGACGCCGCGCTGGTCGGTCAGCCGGAGGACCTCGGCGACGAAATCGTGGGTGCGGTAGTTGATCGCGTGGTCGGCGCCGAGCGCGACGCAGGCGGCGCACTTGTCGTCGTTGCCCGCGGTGACGATCACCTTCGCGCCGAGCGCCTTGGCGAGCTGGATCGCGGTGACGCCGATGCCGCTCGAGCCGCCCTGCACCAGCAGCCACTCGCCGCCTTGCAGTGCGGCGATCTGGAACACGTTCTGCCAGACGGTGAAGAAGGTCTCCGGCAGGCTCGCCGCCTCGACGTCGGACAGGCCCGCCGGCACCGGCAGCACCTGACCGGCCGGCGCGACGCAGCGCTCGGCATAGCCGCCGCCGGCGACCAGCGCACAGACTCGGTCGCCGATCGCGACGCCGGCCGCGGCCAGGTCCTCGGGCGCACCCGCCGCCACCGTGCCGGCGACTTCCAGGCCCGGCAGGTCCGACACGCCGGGCGGCATCGGATACAGGCCCTTGCGCTGCAGCACGTCCGGGCGATTGACGCCGGACGCCGTGACCTGAATCAGCAGTTCGCCCGCCGCCGGCGCCGGGTCCGGGCGCTGCGTCGGGCGCAGCACCTCGGGAGCGCCGAAGCCGGAGATCTCGATCGCACGCATCGCGTCCGCCTCGCGCCGGATCACTCGCTGGCGTCGCCGCCGCTGCGCTCGCCGGAGGCCTCCTGCGATTCACGCGGCTCGCGGGGTTCACGCGGCTCGCGGTGCTCGCGGCGGCCACCACGGTCGCCGCGGTCGCGGCGCGGCGGCCGGTCGTCGTGCTCGGGCATGCCCTCCGGACGGTCCAGCAGCGCCTTCATCGACAGCTTGATGCGGCCCTTGTCGTCGGTCTCGAGGACCTTGACCTGGATGACCTGGCCTTCCTTCAGGTAGTCGGCGACGTTCTCGACGCGCTCGTGGGCGATCTGGCTGATGTGCAGCAGGCCGTCCTTGCCCGGCAGCACGTTGACCAGGGCACCGAAGTCCAGGATCTTGGTGACCGGCCCTTCGTAGGTCTTGCCGACCTCGGCCTCGGCGGTGATCTCCTCGATCTTCTTCTTCGCCAGTTCGGCCCGCTCGCCGTCGGTGGAGGCGATCGTGATCGTGCCATCCTCGGCGATGTCGATGGTGCAGCCGGTCTCCTCGGTCAGCGCACGGATCGTCGCGCCGCCCTTGCCGATCACGTCGCGGATCTTCTCCGGGTTGATCTTCATGGTGTACAGGCGCGGCGCGAACTGGCTGACCTCGGCCTTGGCCTCGCCCATCGCCTCGACCATCTTCGACAGGATGTGCACGCGGGCTTCCTTGGCCTGCGCCAGCGCGACCTGCATGATCTCCTTGGTGATGCCCTGGATCTTGATGTCCATCTGCAGCGCGGTGATGCCGTTGCTGGTGCCGGCGACCTTGAAGTCCATGTCGCCGAGATGGTCCTCGTCGCCGAGGATGTCGGTCAGCACCGCGAAGCGGTTGCCTTCCTTGATCAGGCCCATCGCGATGCCGGCGACGTGCGCCTTCATCGGCACGCCGGCGTCCATCAGCGCCAGGCAGCCGCCGCAGACCGAGGCCATCGACGACGAGCCGTTGCTCTCGGTGATCTCGGAGACCACGCGCAGCGTGTACGGGAAGTCCTCCTTGCTCGGCAGCGCGGCGATCAGCGCGCGCTTGGCGAGGCGGCCATGGCCGATCTCGCGCCGCTTCGGGCTGCCGAAGCGGCCCGCCTCGCCGGTGGCGAAGGGCGGCATGTTGTAGTGGAGCATGAAGCGGTCCTGGAACTCGCCGGCCAGCGCGTCGATGCGCTGCGCGTCGCGCTCGGTGCCCAGCGTGGCCACCACCATCGCCTGCGTCTCGCCGCGCGTGAACAGCGCCGAGCCGTGGGCGCGCGGCAGCACGCCGTTGCGGATCTCGATCGGGCGCACGGTGCGCGTGTCGCGGCCGTCGATGCGCGGCTCGCCGGCCAGGATCTGGCCGCGCACGATGCGCGACTCGATCTCGAACAGCAGGTTGTCGACCTCGACCTTGTCGAACTCGGCGCCCTCCTCCGTCAGCGCGGCCATCACCTTGGCGGTGACGTCACGGCAGGCCTGGGTCCGGGCCTGCTTGCTGCGGATCTGGTAGGCCGCGCGCAGCGGCTCCTCGGCCAGCGCCGTCACCTTGGCGATGAAGGGCTCGTTCTTGGCCGGCGCCTTCCAGTCCCACTCCGGCTTGCCGGCCTCACGCACGAGATCGTTGATCGCGGCGATCGCGATCTTGCCCTGCTCGTGGCCGAAGACCACGGCGCCGAGCATGACCTCCTCGCTGAGCTGGTCGGCCTCGGACTCGACCATCAGCACGGCGCCTTCGGTGCCGGCGACGACGAGGTCGAGCTGGCTGTCGGCCAGCTGCGTCTGGCCCGGGTTCAGCACGTACTCGCCGTTGATGTAGCCGACGCGCGCGGCGCCGATCGGGCCGTTGAACGGGATGCCGCTGATCGCCAGCGCGGCGCTGGTGCCGATCATCGCGGCGATGTCGGCCTGCACCTCGGGGTTCAGGCTCATCACGTGAACGATGACCTGGACCTCGTTGTAGAAGCCCTCGGGGAACAGCGGGCGGATCGGACGGTCGATCAGCCGGCAGGTCAGGATCTCGAGCTCGCTCGGACGGCCCTCGCGCTTGAAGAAGCTGCCCGGGATCTTGCCGGCGGCGTAGGTCTTCTCGGTGTAGTCGACGGTCAGCGGGAAGAAGTCCTGGCCCGGCTTGGCCTCGGTCTTCGCGACCACGGTGGCGAGCACGACGGTGTCGTCGATGTTGACGAGCACGGCGCCGGTGGACTGGCGCGCGATCTCGCCGGTCTCGAGAGTGACGGTGTGCTGGCCCCACTGGAAGGTCTTCGTGACCTTGTTGAAAATGCTCATGCGGATGTCTCCTCGAATGGGCGGCGGATTCGCCGCGGGCTGGGAGGCCGGTCAGAGCGGGGCAACAATGCCATTCCAGCGCGGCGCGTCGGGTCGACGCCTCGATGGAATGACACAGCAGTTGCTCGCCTGGTCGGTCTCCGGATGGATCGGTCGCCGGCACGCGTTCGCGCCGGCGACCGGGGAATCACTTGCGCAGGCCGAGCTTGCCGATCAGCGCGGTGTAGCGGTCGGCGTCCTTGCCCTTCAGGTAGGACAGCAGGCGCTTGCGCTGGTTGACCAGCTTGAGCAGGCCGCGGCGACCGTGGTGGTCCTTCTTGTGCTGCTGGAAGTGCGGCGTCAGTTCGTTGATGCGCGTCGTCAGCAGCGCGACCTGCACCTCGGGCGAGCCGGTGTCGTTGGCCGCACGGGCGTTGTCCTTGATGATCTGCGCCTTCTCGGCGGTGGTCATGGTCATGGGATTTCCTGGGTGCTGGAAACCGCCAGACCGCGCCGAGCATGCCCCGGGCGGGCGTGGTGGGTTTCCGGTTGGACTCGCGGACACCAGTGAAACCGACCGGTGCCGTGGGGACTGCCCGCCCGCCGTTGCCGGCCGCGGGAAGCTCAAGAGTATAGCCGAATCGCCTGCGCCAGCCGCAGCAGCCCGGCGTCCAGCCGGGCCGGGTCCCGCGAGGCGAAGCACCAGCGCAGCCAGCCCTCGCCTTCCGGCCCGAAGGCCACGCCGGGCGCCAGGCCGAGCCCGACGTCGCGCACCAGGGCCTTGGCCAGGGCCAGCGAGTCGTCCCGGCCGTCGATGCGGAAGAACGCATACATCCCGGCCGGCGGCGTGGCGACCGTGACCCCGGGCAGCGCGGCCAGGCCAGCAGCCAGGCGGTCGCGACCGTCGCGCAGACGCTGCACCAGGCCGGGAACGAACCGGTCGGCGATGCCGAGCGCGGCCTGGGCGCCACGCTGGGCGAACACCGGGGCGCATGAGCTGTTGAACTCGAGCAGCTTGCCCGCCGCGTCGAGGTGGCTCGGCGGCAGCACCAGCCAGCCCAGCCGCCAGCCGGTCATCAGGAAGCTCTTGCTGAAGCTGTGCGCGACGACCAGCCGATCCTCGGGTGCCGCGATGTCGAGGAAGGACGGCGCGCTGGGCCCGTCGCCGAACCAGATCCGCTCGTAGACCTCGTCGGCCAGGATCCAGGTCCCGGTGCGCCGGCAGTGCGCCAGCAGGGCCTGCTGCTCGGCGCGGGTCAGCGTCCAGCCGGTCGGGTTGTTCGGCGCGTTGACCAGCAGCACGCGGGTGCGGGCCGTGACCGCGGCGCAGAGTTCGTCGACGTCGAGCCGCCATTCGCCGGCAGCGTCCGGGCGCAGCGGCACCCGGGCGACCTCGGCGCCGAGGATCGCCGGCTGCGCGGTCAGGTTCGGCCAGACCGGCACGACCGCGACGACCTGATCGCCGGCACCGGCGAGCATCTGCATCGCGATCATCAGCGCGCTGACGCCGGAGGACGTGACGGCGATGCGGTCGACGCCGATCGGACCGTGCAATGCCGACTGGTAGGCGGCGATGCCGGCGCGCAATTCGGCCAGGCCCAGGTTGTGCGAGTAGAAGGTCTCGCCGTCGCGCAGCGAACGCGCGGCCGCCTCGCGCACCGGCTCGGGCGTGACCTCGTCGCTCTCGCCGAACCAGAACGCGAGCACGTCGTCGCGGCCGAGGCCGGCGTTGGCGACCTCGCGGATGCGCGACCCCGGCAGGGCTTCGATGGCTGATCGCATGGCGTGTCCTTGGCGATTCTCGATCTGGTTTCAGTCGGGCCGCTGCATCCGGCAGGTGTGCGGCATCGCCTGGCGCGCGGCATCGAGCCTGAGCAGCGTGCGGAAGCCGTAGCCGGAGCCTTCGACGTCGTGCGTCACCCCGGGCACGCCGGCGCGCTCCATTAGGCTGACGACCAGCGGCTGGATCATCTGGTGGTCGTCGGCGCGCATCCAGGCTTCGTGTGCCAGGCCGATGCGCCGGCCGTCGAAGCGCGCGCCTTCGAGCGCCGCCGCGACCGCGGCGGCCTCGGCGCTGCCGGCCCGCTCGATCGCCGCGGCCAGCATCTCGATCATCGCGTGCATGCGCAGGTGAACGTAGTCGTCCTTCGGGTCGGGAAAGCGCTGGCGGAAGGCCCGGTAGAAGGCCGCGGACGGCTCGCCCGCGACGTTCGGGTGCCACTCGGCCACCGCCAGCACGCGGCCGACGCCGGCCTCGCCGATCGCCGCCGGCACGCCCAGCGCATTGCCGTAGAAGGTGTACAGGCGCACGTCGGCGCCGACCTCGCGCAGCGCACGCGCCAGCAGCGTCAGGTCCTGGCCCCAATTGCCGGTCAGCACCGCCTGCGCGCCGCTGGCCTTGATCTTGGTGGCATAGGGCAGGAAGTCCTTGACGCGGCCGACCGGGTGCAGGTCCTCGCCGACGATGCGCACGTCCGGCCGCTGCGCGCCGACGCGAACGCGCGCCTCGCGCAGCACGTGCTGGCCGAAGCTGTAGTCCTGGCCGATCAGGTACAGGCGCTGCAGCGCACGGTCTGCCGCCAGCACCTCGACCAGCGCCGCCAGCCGCATGTCGGCATGCGCGTCGAAGCGGAAGTGCCAGTAGCTGCAGGCGGCGTTGGTCAGCGCCGGGTCGACCGCCGAGTAGTTCAGCAGCAGCGCGCGCCGGTCCGGCGCACGCCGGTTGTGCTTGTCGATCGCGTCGACCAAGGCCGCGGCGACCGACGAGCTGTTGCCCTGCAGCACGATGCCGGCGCCCCGGTCGGTGGCGGCGCGCAGCATCGACAGCGCCTCCTCGACCTGGCCCTTGCTGTCCAACCGCCAGAGCTCGAGCGGTCGCGCGCCGCCGGGCAGCGCCACGCCGCCGCGCTGGTTGACCCGCTCCACCGCCCACTGCAGGTTGCGTGCGACGGCATCGCCGGCGTTGCCGAACGGGCCCGACAGGCCCTCGATCAGGGCGAGCCGGATCGGCTCGGCGGGTTGGGCGCCGGCGGTGGCGCAGAAGGCGGCGGCGAGACAGGCTCGCAGGAGTCGAATCAGGCGCATCGAAAGGACAGGCGTGGGATCAATCGGGTGCCGACGCCAGCGCATCGAGCGGCCAGCGCGGCCGCACGTCGAACGCGCCGTCGGTGTCGGCGGGCAGCAGATCACGCTGCCAGCGCAGGGCGGCGGCCATCGCGATCATCGCGCCGTTGTCGGTGCACAGCGCGGGCGGAGGATAGTGCACCCGCGTCCCCAGGCTGGCCGCCTGCCGGTCCAGGGTCTCGCGCAGCAGCGCGTTGGCGCCAACGCCGCCAGCGACGACCAGCCGCTTCAGCCCGGTCTGCTTCAGCGCCCGGACCGTCTTCTTCACGAGCACGTCGACGATCGCCTGCTGCGTCGACGCCGCCAGGTCGGCGCGCGACTGCTCGCAGACGTTGGGCCCCAGTTCGCGCGCGCGCAGCATCACCGCGGTCTTCAGCCCGGCGAAGGAGAAGTCGAGGTCGGGACGGTTCAGCAGCGGGCGGGGCAGCGAGAAGGCCCTGGGGTCGCCGAAGGTTGCCAGCCGTGACAGCGCCGGCCCGCCGGGGTAGCCCAGGCCGAGCAGCTTGGCGCTCTTGTCGAAGGCCTCGCCGGCGGCGTCGTCGATGGTTTCGCCCAGCAGTTCGTACACGCCGACCGAGCCGACGCGCATCAGCTGGGTGTGACCGCCTGACACCAGCAGGGCCAGGAAGGCGAAGTCCGGCGAATCGTCGGCCAGAAAGGGCGACAGCAGGTGGCCTTCGAGGTGATGGATGCCGACCGCCGGCCGTCCGAGCGCCGCCCCCAGCGCCACCGCGACGCCGGCGCCCACCAGCAGCGCCCAGGCGAGCCCCGGCCCGCGCGTGTAGGCGACCAGGCCGACGTCGCCGAGCGCGCACCCGGCCTCGGCCAGCACCTGCCACGTCAGCGGCAGCACGCGCCGGATGTGGTCGCGCGAGGCCAGTTCGGGAACGACGCCGCCATAGTCGGCATGCATGTCGGCCTGGCTGTGCAGGGCCTGCGCGCGCAGGCGCGGCACGCCGACGCGTTCGCACTCGACCAGCGCGACGCCGGTCTCGTCACAGGACGACTCGATGCCGAGGATCCGCATGCGCTGCCCCCGGCCGCCTCAATGATTCTCGCGCGCGTGGTTGATCGTGTACTTCGGGATCTCGATCGTCACGTCCTGGTCGGACACGATCGCCTGGCAGGACAGGCGCGAGGTCGGCGTCAGCCCCCAGGCGCGGTCGAGCAGGTCCTCCTCGGCCTCGTCCATCTCGCCGAGCGAATCGAAGCCTTCTTTGACGATCACGTGGCAGGTCGTGCACGCGCAGCTCATCTCGCAGGCGTGCTCGATGGCGATGCCGTTCTCGAGCAATGCCTCGCAGATCGAGGTGCCGCGCTCGGCCTCGATCTGGTCGCCCTGGGGGCAGAACTCGGCGTTCGGCAGGATCTTGATGACCGGCATGGCGATCAGACCTCTTCCAGCCGGCGGCCGGACAGCGCCTTGCGGATGCCCTGATTCATGCGCAACGCGGCGAAGGCCTCGGTGCCCTCGGCCAGCGCCTTCGTCGCGGCGTCGATGCGCTCTGCGTCTTCGGTCGCGGCGGCCTGTTCGAGCGAGCGCATCAGCGCATCGATCGACTCGCGCTGCGCCGGTTCGAGCAGCGCGGCGTCGGCGTCCAGTGCCGAGCGCGTCGCCAGCAGCATGCGCTCGGCCTCGACGCGCGCCTCGCGCAGCGCACGCGCCGCCATGTCGCCCTCGGCATGGGCGAAGCCGTCCTTGAGCATCTGCGCGATCTGCTCGTCGCCCAGGCCGTAGCTGGGCTTGACGACGATCGACGCCTCGACGCCCGACACCTGCTCGCGCGCCGCCACGCTCAGCAGGCCGTCGGCATCGACCTGGAAGGTCACGCGGATGCGCGCCGCCCCCGCGGCCATCGGCGGGATGCCGCGCAGCTCGAAGCGCGCCAGCGACCGGCACTCGGACACCGTCTCGCGCTCGCCCTGCACCACGTGCAATGCCATCGCCGTCTGGCCGTCCTTGAAGGTCGTGAAGTCCTGCGCCTTGGCCACCGGGATCGTGCTGTTGCGCTCGACGATGCGCTCGACCAGCCCGCCCATCGTCTCGAGGCCGAGCGACAGCGGGATCACGTCGAGCAGCAGCAGGCCGCCGTCCTTCGCGTTGCCGGCGAGCGCGTTGGCCTGGACCGCGGCGCCGATCGCGACGACCTCGTCGGGGTTCACGTCGGTCAGCACCTCGCGGCCGAAGAACTCGGCGACCGCGGTGCGCACGAGCGGCATGCGCGTCGATCCGCCGACCATCACGACGCCCTGCACGTCCTCGCGGGCGGTCCGCGCGTCGCGCAGCGCCTTGCGCACCGCCGCGATCGTGCGATCGACCAGCGGCCGTGCCACCGCCTCGAGCTCGGCGCGCGTCACGGTGCACTGCAGCGGGCCGTCGCGCAGCGTGGCCTCGAAGCGCGTGGTGTCGGCGTCCGTCAGCGCCTCCTTCGCCGCCCGCGCCGCCACCAGCAGTGCACGCTTGTCGTGCGACCCGACGCTGGTGCGGCCGCTGCGCGCCAGCGCCATGTCGGCCAGCGCATGATCGATGTCGTCGCCGCCGAGCGCGGCGTCGCCGCCGGTCGCGACCACCTCGAACACGCCCCGCGTCAGCCGAAGCAGGGAGATGTCGAAGGTGCCGCCGCCGAGGTCGTAGACCGCATACAGGCCTTCGCTGCCGTGGTCGAGGCCGTAGGCCACCGCGGCGGCGGTCGGCTCGTTGATCAGGCGCAGCACGTTCAGGCCGGCCAGCTGCGCCGCGTCCTTGGTCGCCTGGCGCTGCGCGTCGTCGAAGTAGGCCGGCACGGTGATGACCGCGCCGAACAGTTCCTCGTCGAAGGTGTCCTCCGCGCGGAAGCGCAAGCTGGCGAGGATCTCGGCCGAGACCTCGACCGGCGACTTCTCGCCGGCGCGCGTGGCGATCGCCAGCATGCCCGGGCGATCGACGAACTGGTACGGCAGCCGGTCGGCGCCGCCCACGTCGGCCAGCGCGCGACCCATGAACCGCTTGGCCGAGGCGATCGTGTTCTCGGGGTCCTCGGCCTGCGCGTCGCGCGCCGCATGACCGATCTCGCGCCGGTCGTCGGCCAGGTAGCGCACCACCGAGGGCAGGAGCACACGCCCCTCGGCGTCGGGCAGGCACTCGGGCACGCCGTGACGGACCGCGGCGACGAGCGAGTGCGTCGTGCCCAGGTCGATGCCCACCGCGATGCGACGCTGGTGCGGGTCCGGCGCCTGGCCGGGTTCGGAGATCTGCAGAAGCGCCATCGGTCAGCGTGAGGTTTCCAGGGTTTCCAGGCGGCGATCGAGGTCCTGGCGGAAGCGGTCGACGAACATCAGCGCGCGCACCTGCTGCGCCGCTGCGGTGGCGTCGCCGCGTTCGTCGAGCGTGTGCGCGAGTTCGTCGAGCATCGTGGTTTCGGCCCGGCGCAGGTCGCGTTCGAGCGCGTCCACCGCGGCCGGGTCGTTGGCGGCTTCGAGGTCCTCGCGCCATCCCATCTGCTGCATCAGGAAATCCGCCGGCATCGCGGTGTTGCTCTCTGCATTCACCGGCGCGCCGCGCAGCTCGCACAGGTAGGCCGCGCGCCTGAGCGGATCCTTCAGGCGCTGGTAGGCCTGGTTGATGCGCACCGCCCACTGCATCGCCAGGCGCTGTGCGGAAGCGCCCTCGGCGGCGAAGCGGTCGGGGTGGACCTCGGCCTGCAGCGCGCGCCACCGCGCGTCGAGCGCGGCGCGGTCGACCTCGAACCGCGGCGGCAGACCGAACAGCGCGAAATCGTCGTCGTCGAGCTTCATGCGAGGCGCTTCTCGAGGAACAGCGACAGGCCGTTGTCGGGATAGCCGTTGAAGGCCTGGCAGGGCCGGTAGCCCTGGCGCCGGTACAGGCGGACGGCCTCGTGCTGGTGGCGGCCGGTCTCGAGCCGGGCCAGGCCGATGCCGCGCTGGCGAAGGCGGTCTTCGAGCATGTCGAGCACGCGAGCAGCGATGCCCTGGCCGCGGTGCGCCGGGTCGACGACCATGCGCTTGATCTCGCCGTAGGCCGATCCGGTTTCGTCGAGCCGGCGCGACGCGCCGCAGCCGACGATGCGGCCGTCGGCACGCGCGACCAGGAAGTCGACCTCGGCCGACCTCAGCGCCTCGATCCCGAGGACGTGGTTGTCCTCCGGCGCATACAGGCTGGCCAGATAGCGGTCGAGCGCATCCAGCAGCGCGATCACTTCGGGGTGGTCGGGCCGTTCGGGCTGGATCTGGATCGCGCCTGCCATCAGACGCGGAAGGATTCCCCGCAGCCGCAGCGATCCTTCTCGCGCGGATTGTGGAACTTGAAGCCTTCGTTCAGACCCTCGCGCACGAAGTCGAGCTCGGTGCCGTCCAGGTAGGGCAGGCTTTTCGGATCGATGAGCACCTTGACGCCATGGCCCTCGAAGACCACGTCCTCGGGCGCCACCTCGTCGGCGTACTCGAGCTTGTAGGCCAGGCCCGAGCAGCCGGTCGTCTTGACGCCCAGGCGCACGCCGACGCCCTTGCCGCGTCGGGACAGGTAGCGCGTCACGTGACGCGCCGCCGCTTCGGTGAGCGTGACCGCCATGAACGACTACTTCGCGCCGTGCTTGGACTTGTAGTCCTGCACCGCCGCCTTGATCGCGTCCTCGGCCAGCAGCGAGCAGTGGATCTTCACCGGCGGCAGCG
>CALJUI010000131.1 GCA_937975735.1 uncultured Rubrivivax sp. | reverse complement strand
ATGCCGGTCGAGCTGACGCTCGGCGTCGCCGAGGTGAAGGGGCGCGCGGTCACCTTCGACATCAGCGGCCGCGACAGCGTCGAGCCGATCTGCCGAGGGCGCCATACGCGCTTCGTCGTCGACGTCAAGGTCACCGAAGGGCGGCTCGCCGCGAAGGCCGGGAAAGCGCAGGGAGCGAGGCTCTGATGACTGCGCAGTCCACCCGCACCGAACGGGTCCCGACCTACTGCTACCAGTGCGTCGCCGGCCCGGACCTGCTGACGGTCAAGGTGGTCGACGGCGTGGCAACCGAGGTCGAACCCAACTTCTGCGCCGCCGACGTGCACCCCGGCGGCGGCAAGGTCTGCGTCAAGGCCTTCGGCCTGGTGCAGAAGACCTACAACCCCAACCGCGTGCTGACGCCGATGAAGCGCAGCAACCCGAACAAGGGGCGCGACGAGGATCCCGGCTTCGTGCCGGTCTCCTGGGACGAGGCCTTCGAGTTGATCGCCGCGCGGCTGAACCAGGTGCGTGCCGACGGCCTGCTCGACGACTCCGGCTACCCGCGCGTGGCGGCGAGTTTCGGCGGCGGCGGCACGCCGCAGTCCTACATGGGCACCTTCCCGGCCTTCCTCGCGGCCTGGGGGCCGATGGACATGGGCTTCGGCTCGGGGCAGGGCGTCAAGTGCTACCACTCGGAGCATCTGTACGGCGAGTTCTGGCACCGCGCCTTCATCGTTGCGCCCGACACGCCGCTGTGCAACTACCTGATCTCCTGCGGCTCGAACGTCGAGGCCTCCGGCGGCGTGGTGGGCATCTGGCGCCACGCCAAGGCGCGCGTGCGCGGCATGAAGCGGGTGCAGGTGGAGCCGCACCTGTCGGTGACCGGCGCGTGCTCGGCGACTTGGGTGCCGATCAAGCCGAAGACCGACGCCGCCTTCCTGTTTGCGCTGATCCACGTGATGCTGCACGAGGTCCCGCGCGACAAGCTGGACCTGGCCTTTCTCGCCAGCCGCACCGCGTCGCCGTACCTGGTCGGCCCGCAGGGCTTCTACCTGCGCGACCGCGCGACGCGCAAGCCGCTGGTCTGGGACCGCGTCAGCGGCCGCGCCTGCGTGCACGATGCGCCTGGCGTGCAGGAGGCGCTGGAGGGCCGCTTCGAGGTCGACGCGGTCGAGATCGGCGCCGACGACGAGGTCCTGGGCGACGGCGTGCTGTGCGGCACGACCGCCTTCACGCGCCTGGCCGACCACATGCAGGCGTACTCGCCGGACTGGGCGGCCGCGATCTGCGACGTGCCGGCAGCGCAGATGCGCCAGGTGGCGAAGGAGTTCGTCGACCACGCCTGCGTCGGCCAGACGATCGACATCGACGGCCGGGAGATGCCCTACCGCCCGGTGGCGGTGACGCTGGGCAAGACGGTCAACAACGGCTGGGGCGGCTTCGAGTGCTGCTGGGCGCGGACCCTGATGGCGACGCTGGTCGGCGCACTCGAAGTGCCCGGCGGCACCCTGGGCACCACGGTGCGTCTGACGCGGCCGATGTCCGAGCGCCTGGACAGCGTCAAGCCCGGGCCCGACGGCTTCATGCACTACCCGCTGAACCCGACGGCCAAGGGGCAGTGGTCGCCGTCGCCCAACATCCGCAACGCCTACCGCACGATGGTGCCGCTGGCCGCCGACGGGCCCTGGAGCCAGGCGCTGGGGCCGACGCACTTCTCCTGGCTGTTCCTCGACGAGACGCCCCGGGGCCTGCCGCGCGTGACCCTGCCCGAGGTCTGGTTCGTCTACCGCACCAACCCGGCCATCTCGTTCTGGGACACCAAGGCGCTGGGCGAGAGGATGGCGCGCTTCCCCTTCGTCGTCGCCTTCGCCTACACGCGCGACGAGACCAACCACTACGCCGACATCCTGCTGCCCGACGCCACCGACCTCGAGAGCCTGCAGCTGATCCGCATCGGCGGCACGAAGTACGTCGAGCAGTTCTGGGACCACCAGGGCTATGCGCTGCGCCAGCCGGCCGTCGCCGCGCGCGGCCAGGCGCGCGACTTCACCGAGATCGCGACCGAGCTGGCGCGCCGCACCGGGCTGACCGAGAAGTACAACGCCGCGATCAACAAGGGCGCGGCAGGCGTGCCGCTGAAAGGCGCGCATGGCGACTACTCGCTCGACACGAAGACCAGCCACGACCGCGAAGCGATCTGGGACGCGGTCTGCCGCGCCGCCAGCGCCGAGGTCAGCGACGGCGCCGAGGCCCATGGCCTGGCGTGGTGGAAGCAGCACGGCCTGGCCACCAAGCCCTTCCCGCGCTGCGACTGGTACCTGCTGCCGACCCTGGTCGAGCGCGGCCTGCGCTTCGAGATGCCGTACCAGGAGCGACTGATGCGCGTCGGCGTCGAGCTCGGCCGGCGGCTGCACGAGCATGGCATGCACTGGTGGGACAAGCAGCTCGAGGAGTACCAGGCGCTGCCGGCATGGAAGGACTTCCCGGCGATGTGGGAGGCCATCATCGGCCAGACCGGCGGACAGACCCGCGACTACCCGTTCTGGCTGCTCACCGCGCGCAGCATGCAGTACGCCTGGGGCGGCAACGTCGGCATGCAGATGATCAAGGAGGTGGCCGACAACGTGGCCGGCCACCGTGGCGTCATCGTCAACGCGCAGACGGCGCGCCGGCTCGGCATCGAAGACGGTGATCCGATCGAGATCGCGACGCCCAAGCGCAGCGTGCGCGGCCGCGCCGTGCTGCGCCAGGGCATCCGGCCCGATACCCTGCTGCTGATCGGCCAGTTCGACCACTGGGCGACGCCGCTGGCGAAGGACTTCGGCGTGCCGAGCCTGAACGCGCTGGCGTCGATGTCGATCGAGCAGACCGACGCCACCGGCTCGGGCGCCGACATCGTGCGCGTGGCACTGCGTCCGGCACCGCAGGCGGTTGCCGCGGCGGGCCCGGCGCCGGGCCGCCCCAAGCGGGCCCGCGTCCCCACGGGGGACCGACCGGCGTATTCGCCGGGCGAGGGGCCAACATGACCCGCTGGGCGATGGTCGCGGACCTGCGGCGCTGCGTCGGCTGCCAGACCTGCACCGCGGCCTGCAAGCACGCCAACGCGACGCCGCCGGGGGTGCAGTGGCGGCGCGTGCTCGACATGGAGTTCGGCGAGTACCCGGACGTGCAGCGCGCCTTCGTGCCGGTCGGGTGCCAGCACTGCGACGAGCCGCCCTGCATGGAGGTCTGCCCGACGCAGGCGACGAAGAAGCGCGCCGACGGCATCGTCACGATCGACTACGACCTGTGCATGGGCTGCGCCTACTGCGCCGTCGCCTGCCCCTACCAGGCGCGCTACAAGACCGACAAGGCGAGCTTCGCCTACGGCAAGGCCACCGAGAGCGAGGCCAGCCGCCACGACGACGCGCGCCTGGCCGTGGCGACCAAATGCAGCTTCTGCGTCGAGCGCATCGACGACGGGCTGGCCCAGGGCCTGGTGCCCGGCATCGATCCGCAGGCCACGCCTGCCTGCGTCAATTCCTGCATCACCGAAGCCCTGGTGTTCGGCGACCTCGACGACCCCGACAGCAAGGTCTCCAGGGTGCTCGCCGAGAACCGGCACTTCCGCATGCACGAGGAACTCGGCACCGGCCCCGGCTTCTACTACCTGTGGGACAAGGAGCCGCTGCCATGAGCTACGGCCCCGTGCCCTGGCAGCAGACGCAGTGGGACTGGCGCGCCGCCGGCAATTTCGTCTGCGGTGGCGTCGGTGCCGGCCTGGTGGTGTTCGCCGCGTTGTCGGCCGACAGTGCCGTGTCGTGGACGATGCTCGCCGGGCTGGCGCTGATCGGCCTGGGCCTGCTGTGCGTCTGGCTCGAGATCGGGCGGCCGCTGCGCGCGCTGCACGTGTTCTTCAACCCGCGCCGCTCGTGGATGACGCGCGAGGCCTTCGCCGCGGCGCTGCTGATGCCGGTCGGCGCGCTCGCGGCCTTCGGCGTGCCGGGCTTCGCTGTGCCGGCGGGGGCGCTCGCGCTGGCGTTCGTCTACTGCCAGGGCCGCATCCTGAACGGCGCCAAGGGCATCCCGAGCTGGCGCGAGCCGCTGATCGTGCCGCTGATCGTGCTCACCGCGCTGGTCGAGGGCGGCGGCGCCTGGCTGCTGATGCAACCCGGGCTGGCGCTGGCGCGGCCGGGTCCGCTCGTAGTGCTGGCCCTGGCGCTGCTGGCGCGTGCACTGCTGTGGCCGGTCTACCGGCGCCGGGTGCGGTCCGCGCCGCGCGCGCTGGCCGCCCTCGATGCGGCTGGGCGCTGGTGGCTGGCCGGCTCCTACCTGCCGCTGGCGATCCTGCTCGGCGTGCTGACCAGCCCCATCGACGGCGCCGCGGCGGCCGCGCTGCTCGCGGTGGCCGGCGCCCTGGCCTGGCTGGCTGGCGCCTGGTTCAAGTACGTGCTGATCACGCGCGCGGCATTCAACCAGGGATTCGTGCTCGCCCACCTGCCGGTGCGCGGCGTGCCACGCTGAACAAGGAGACTCCGATGCATGCTGCCACTGCCGCACACGCCGCCGAACCGACGACCTGCGTCGCGGAGCCGTACTTCCAGCGCGATGCCGAGACGATGTCGCGCGACCAGCTGGCCGCACTGCAGCTGGCCGGCCTGCGCAGCAGCGTGCGCAACGCCTACCGCAACGTGCCGATGCACCGCGCCCGCCTCGACGCCGCCGGCGTCGGCCCGGACGACATCCGCACGCTCGACGACCTGCAGCGGCTGCCGTTCACCGTCAAGACCGACCTGCGCGAGCACTATCCCTTCGGCATGCTGGCGCGGCCGCCCAGCGAACTGGCGCGCCTGCACGCCTCGTCGGGCACCACCGGCAAGCCGACCGTGGTCGGCTACACGCGGCAGGATCTCGAGACCTGGGCCGGCCTGATGGCGCGCTCGCTGGCGGCGGCCGGCGCGCGCGCCGGCGACGTCATTCACAACGCCTACGGCTACGGCCTGTTCACCGGCGGCCTGGGCGCGCACTACGGCGCCGAGCGACTCGGCGCGGCGGTGGTGCCGATGTCCGGCGGCTCCACCGAGCGGCAGGTGGCGCTGATCATGGACTTCGGCGCGCGCGTGCTGTGCGCGACGCCGTCCTACGCGCTGGCGATCGCCGAGGTCGCCGAGGCGCAAGGCGTGGACCTGCGGTGCAGCGCGCTCGAGGTCGGCCTGTTCGGCGCGGAACCCTGGAGCCAGTCGATGCGCGCGCAGATCGAGGCCCGCCTCGGCCTGAAGGCGATCGACGTCTACGGTCTGTCGGAGATCATGGGCCCGGGCGTGGCCTGCGAGTGCACCTGCCAGGCCGGGCTGCACGGCTGGGAGGATCATTTCCTGTTCGAGGTCATCGATCCGGACAGCGGTCGTGTGCTGCCCGAGGGCGAGGCCGGGGAACTGGTGATCACGACGCTGACCAAGCAGGCGCTGCCGATGCTGCGCTACCGCACGCGCGACATCACCCGTCTGACGACGGCGCGCTGCGACTGCGGCCGCACCCACCTGCGCATCCTGCGCATCACCGGGCGCAACGACGACATGCTGATCATCCGCGGCGTGAACGTCTACCCGTCGCAGATCGAGGCGGTGCTGGTCGGCCGACCGATGATCGCGCCGCACTACCAGCTGGTGATCGAGCGCCGCGGCAGCCTGGACCATGTCGGCGTGCAGGTCGAGGCCGAGCCCGGCGTCGCGCCGGCCTCGTTCGACGCCATCGCACGCGATGTCGCGCATCACATCAAGTCGCTGATCGGCATCACCGTGGATGTCGAGGTCCAGCCGCCCGGTGCCATCCCGCGCTCGCAGGGCAAGGCCGTGCGCGTGCGCGACCTCAGGCCCCGGCTGTCATGACGCAGGGAGCCTGATCCGATGGCCAAGAAGCTGCTGGTCCTGACCGTCAACGGCCGCCAACGCGAACTGGCCGCGGCCGACACATTGCTGCTGCTCGAGCTGCTGCGCGACGACCTCGGCCTGACCGGCACCAAGCAGGGGTGCGACGGCGGCGAGTGCGGTGCCTGCACCGTGCTCGTCGACGGCGCGCCGCAGCTCGCCTGCCTGACCCTGGCCGCGACCTGCGCCGGCAAGCAGGTGGAGACGATCGAGAGCCTGGCGGCGGCCGGGCGCGTGAGCCGCCTGCAGCAGGCCTTCCACGAGCACCTGGGCACCCAGTGCGGCTTCTGCACGCCGGGCATGGTGATGGCGAGCGAAGCGCTGCTGCGCCGCACGCCGGAGCCGAGCGAGGCCCAGATCCGCGACGCGCTGGCCGGCAACCTGTGCCGATGCACCGGCTACGTGAAGATCGTCGAGGCGGTGCGCGCCGCGGCGCGCGGCTAGGGCCATGGACACCGTCGCCGTCTCCCGAGGTCAGGCCGCCGGCCGGCGCACGCCGCTGATCGACGGCATCGATAAGGTCAGCGGGCGCGCGCGCTACACCGCCGATCTGCCCTTCGGCGAGGCCCTCGTCGGCGCGATCCTGCGCAGCCCGGTCGCGCATGGGCGGATCCGCGCCATCGACACCCGCGCCGCCCGCGCGCTGCCGGGCGTGCAGGCGGTGATCACCGGCGAGGACTTCGCCGCGCCCTACGGCGTGATCCCGATCGCGCAGAACGAGTGGCCGCTGGCGCGCGGCACCGTGCGCTACCGCGGCGAGCCGCTGGCGGCGGTGGCGGCCGTCGACCGCGCCACCGCCGACGCCGCGCTGGCGGCGATCGACCTGGACATCGAGCCGTTGCCGGCCTACTTCGACGCCGACGCCGCGCGCGCGCCGGACGCCGTCACGCTGCACGACAACAAGCCCGGCAACATCGAGCGACAGGTCGAGCAGGACTTCGGCGACGTCGACGCCGCCCTCGCCGGGGCCGACCTGGTGATCGAGCGTCGCTTCGACTACGCCGAGGTCGCCCACGGCCAGATCGAACTGAACGCGGCGGTGGCCCATTACGAGCCCGAGACCGGGCGGCTGACGACGCACTCGGTGACCCAGGTGCCGTACTACCTTCACCTGACGCTGGCGCAGTGCCTGGGCATCGACAGCTCGCTCATCCGCGTCGTCAAGCCCTTCGTCGGCGGGGGCTTCGGCCACCGCGTCGAGCCACTCAACTTCGAGATGATCACGGCGGCGCTGGCTCGCGCCGCCGGCGGCACGGTGCGCACCGAACTCACGCGCGAGGAGGTGTTCCTGACCCACCGGGGCCGGCCGGCGACGCAGATCCGGCTCAAGCTCGGGTTCAGCGCGCGCGGCGAGATCCTCGCCGTCGACGCCGAGGTCACGCAGCGCGGCGGCGCCTACGGCGGCTATGGCCTGGTGACGATCCTCTATGCCGGCGCCTTGCTGCACGCGCTGTACCGCGTCGGCGCGGTGCGCTACCGGGGCTATCGCGTCTACGCGAACCTGCCACCGTGCGGCGCGATGCGTGGCCATGGCGCGGTCGACGTGCGGCACGCCTTCGAAGCCGTGCTCGACGAAGCCGCGACCGGCCTCGGCCTCGATCCGTTCGCGCTGCGGCGCGCCAACCTGATCGAGCCGCCCTACCGCACGCTGAACGATCTGCAGGTCAACTCCTGCGGTCTGCCCGACGCGCTGGCCTGGGTCGAGGCGGCGTCGCGCTGGCGCGAGCGGCGCGGCCGGCTGCCGCGCGGGCATGGGCTCGGCCTGGCCTGCTCGCACTACGTCTCGGGCTCGGCCAAGCCGGTGCACTGGAGCGGCGAGCCGCACGCGGTGGTCAACCTCAAGCTCGACTTCGACGGCGGCATCACGCTGCTGACCGGCGCCGCCGACATCGGCCAGGGCTCGTCGACCCTGCTCGCCCAGGTGGCGGCCGAGGTGCTGCAGCTGCCGATGCAGCGCATCCGCGTCGTCGCCACCGACAGTGCGCTCACGCCCAAGGACAACGGCTCGTACTCCTCGCGCGTGTCCTTCATGGTCGGCAACGCGGCGATCCGCAGCGCCCAGGCGCTGAAGAAGCTGCTGGTGGAGGCCGCGGCGCGGCGGCTCGAAGTGGCGCCCGACGACATCGACTGGGCTGGAGAGACCTGCGGCGTGGTCGGCACCGATCGCCGGCTGGCGTTCGCCGAGGTCGTGCGCGAGGCGCTGGTCGACAGCGGAACATTGACGGTCAAGGGCGTCTGGTCGACGCCGCCGGAGACGCAGGGCGGCCGCTTCCGCGGCGCCGCGGTCGGATCGACGGCAGGCTTCTCGTATGCGGCGCAGGTGGTCGAGGTGGCGGTCGACGAGGACACCGGTGCGGTGCGGGTCGAGCGCGTGTGGGTCGCCCACGACTGCGGTTTCGCGATCAACCCGCTGGCCGCGGAAGGGCAGGTGCAGGGCGCGGTCTGGATGGGCATGGGCCAGGCGCTGTGCGAGGAGACCCAGTACCACGAGGGCCTGCCGCTGCGGCCGAACCTGATCGACTACCGCATCCCGACCATCGTCGAGTCGCCGACCATCGAGGTCGAGCTGATCGAGAGCCACGATCCGCTCGGACCCTTCGGCGCCAAGGAAGCCAGCGAGGGCGCGCTGCACGGCTTCGCGCCGGCGCTGACGAACGCGATCTTCGACGCCGTCGGCGTGCGGCTGCACGAGTTGCCGGCGACGCCCGACCGCGTGCTCGACGCCATCGTGGCTCGGCGCCGAGAGGCTGCAAGGCAGGCGCGCCGCACCAGCGCCGACCAGGAGCGATGAGATGGCCGCGCTGCCGGACTTGGAACTGCTGCGGCCGACGACGCTGGCCGAGGCGGTTGCGCTGATCGCCGTGCCCGGCGCGCGTGTGCTCGCCGGCGGCACCGACCTGTTGCCCAATCTGCGCCGTGGGCTCGAAAAGCCGGCCCGCCTGGTCGACGTGTCGGCGCTGCCGGGGTTCACCGAATTCAAGGAGGAGGGCGGTGCGCTGGTGCTTGGTGCCGGCGTGACGCTGGCCCGGCTGGCCGCCGATGGCGGGTTGGCCGCGCGGTTCCCGGCCATCGCCGAGGCGGCCACCGCGGTGGCCGGGCCGGGCCATCGCACGGTGGCCACCGTGGGCGGCAACCTGTGCCTGGACACGCGCTGCGTGTTCTACAACCAGAGCGCCTGGTGGCGTGCGGCGAATGGCCACTGCCTCAAGCGCGGCGGGGACACCTGCCACGTCGCGCCCCAGGGCGAGCGCTGCCACGCCGCCTTCAGCGGCGACATGGCGCCGGCGCTGATCGCGCTGCAGGCGCAGATCGAGCTCGTTTCGGTGCGCGGTCGGCGCACGCAGGCGCTGGCCGAGCTCTACCGTGACGACGGCGCCGACGCGCTGACCAAGGCGAGCGACGAGTTGCTCGTGCGCGTGCGCGTGCCGGCGCCGGCCGCGGGTCTCGTCAGTGCCTACCGCAAGGCCAGGGTGCGCGGGGCGATGGATTTCCCGCTCGCCGGCGTGGCCTGTGCGCTGGCGGTCGAGCAGGGCTGCCTGACGCATCTGCGCATCGCGATCACCGGCACCAACCCGAGGCCCTTCCTGCTCGAGGGCGCCGAGGCCTGGATCGGGCGGCCGGTCGACGAGTCGATGTTTGCCGCCATCGGCAAGTTGGTGCAGAAGCAGGCCCATCCGATGCGCAGCACGGTGACCGCGTCGAACCACCGGCGCCTGGTCGCGATGTCGCTGGCGCAACGCCTGCTCGACGAGCTGTCGCGCGGCAAGTCCGGATTGGATTCATGAAGCTGAATGCGGCTCAGGCGCTGACCAGCGGGCACGACCCGCAGCGACCGGCGCTGGTCTGTGGTGCGCAATGCCTCACCTATGGCGAGTTGCCAGTGCAGGTGGCGAAAGCCGCCGCGGTGTGGCGGGACCGCGGGCTGGAGCCCGGCGACCGGGTGGCGATCCAGCTGCCCGACGGCCCGGACTGGGTCCTGGCCTTCCTCGGCGCGATCTGGGCCGGCGGCGTCGCTGTAGGCGTCAATCCGCGGATCCCGGACGAGGACTGGCGGCCGATGCTCGCCGAGGCCGGCTTCCGCCACATCCTGGCGAACTCGGCGGACGACGTGCCGGCGGCGCACCGCGACCGTGCGATCGAGCTGACCCGCTGGCGCCCCGAAGTCGCCGCGGCCACGCCGATGGCGCCGCGCTTGCTCGACCCGGACCAGCCCGCGTTCTGGACCATGTCGTCGGGCACCAGCGGGCGCTCCAAGGCCATCGTGCACGGCCAACGCGCCGTGCTGGCCGTCGAATCCGCCAGCGTCGAGCGGCTGGGCCTGCACGCCGACGACCGCCTGTTCGCCAGTTCGCGGCTGTTCTTCTGCTACCCGCTCGCCAACAGCCTGCTCGCCGGTCTGAAGATCGGCGCCACCGTGATCCTCGACCCCGCCTGGCCGACGCCCGCGGGCGTGATCGCGACGCTGGCCGCGCAACGACCGACAGTGTTCTTCAGCGTCCCGTCCTTCTACCGCGACCTGCTGCGGCAGGGTCTGGCGCCGCGCGTGGCGGCGCTGGGCGTGCGCCTGTGCGTGTCGGCCGGGGAGGGCCTGCCGGCGGGCCTGCGCGAGGCCTGGCGGGCCCAGACCGGCCTGACCATCGCCAACGGCTATGGCGCCTCGGAGACGCTGACGCTGGCGCTGATCGACGACGTCGGCGACGGCGACCTGCGTCCTTCGCCCGACGTTCGCATCACGCCGGTCGACGCCGCGGCGGCGCACGACGACGCGATGCCGACGGCGATCCACATCCGCACGCCGACGCTCGCGCTGGGCTACTGGCAGCGAGCCGACGCTCAGGCCCAGGCCTTCCGCGACGGCGGCTACGCCCCGGCCGACCTGTTCACCGGCGCGGCGACCGGGCGCTGGCACCATGCGGGCCGCGAGGACGCGCTGGTCAAGGTGCACGGGCGCTGGGTCGACCTGGCCGAACTCGACGAGCGCCTGGCCTGCTGCCCGGGCGTCAGGGAAGCGGCCTGCGTGCTGGTGCCCGACGCCGACGGCCTCGACACCATCGTGCTGTTCTGCGTGCCGGCCCACGCCGAGGCTGCCGACGTCGACGACACGGTGCGCCGGCAGGTCGCCGGCTGGCCCGCCCACCAGCGGCCGTCCCGGGTCAATGTCCTCGCAGCACTGCCGCGCACCGCCACCGGCAAGCTCCTGCGCCGCAAGCTCGTCGCGTTGCAGACGCAAGCCGACGCCCGGCGCGCCGCGCCGCTGGATCGGACGCACCGATGACCGGCGCAGCGGACGAGCCCCCCATCGGCCGCCACTGGCGCGACGCCGACGGCGCGCACATCGACGTGCGCGGCCTGCCGCCGCCGATGCCGCTGGTGGGCATCCTGCGCCTGGTGCGCGCGGTCGGCGCGGCGACGCCGGTGATCGTGCACCACGACCGCGATCCGCAATTGCTGTATGCCGAGCTGGCCGAGATCGGCTGGGCCGCCGAGCGCATCGACGCCGAGCCCGGCGAGGTCCGGCTGCGACTAGCGCCGCAGACGTGAGCGCCGGCGCGGGCCTGTTCCTGGCCGGCGCCCGCAGCCGGCTGCTGCCGGCGTCGATTCCGTTCCGCTACTTCGGCGCCGCCGTCGCCTTTCACCTGCTGGCCTGGGGAGCGTTGGCCGCGGGCTGGCGCGAGCTGCCCCGCTTCGGCGGGGGCCTCGGCTGGCCGCTGGCCGCGCTGCACCTGGTCACGCTGGGCGTGCTCGTGATGAGCGCCATCGGCGCCAGTCTGCAGTTGCTGCCGGTCGCCACGCGCCAGCCGGTGCGCTGGCTGCGTGCGCCGGTGCTGGTGTGGTGGCTGTACACGCCGGGCGTCGTGGCTGTTGCGTTGGGCATGGGTCTGGCCTGGCCGCGGTTGCTCGCCGTCGGCGCCGGCGCGGTGCTGTTGGCGCTGGCGATCTTCGCCGTGGTGCTCGCCGACAACCTGCGTGGCGCCCGGGGCATGCCGGTGGTGGTGGCCCACGGCTGGGCGGCGCTGGCCTGTCTGGTCGGCGTCGGCCTGACCGCCGCCACGCTGGCCGCCGGCTGGCTCGGCCACGCGCTGCTCGACCGGTCGGCGGCGCTGGCGCTGCACCTGGTGTTCGCGGTCTTCGGGTTCATGGGCCTGCTGTCGTTCGGCCTGTCGTACATCCTGGTGCCGATGTTCGCGCTGGCCCCGGCGCCGGCGCCACGGCCATCGCTGGTGTCGGCGGTGCTGGCGATGGCGGCCATCGCACTGGCGGCCGCGGCCGGCGTGGGGGCGGCGCAGCCGCTGCGGCTGGCGGCACTGGCCATCGGGGCGATCGCGGTCGCGCTGCACCTTCGCCTGATGCATGGCGCGCTGCGCAGCGGCATGCGCCGTTCGCTGGGGCTGTCGTTCACGATGATCCGGCTGGCCTGGGCGATGCTCGTGGCCAGCCTGGCGCTGGCGCTGGCGATCGTGCTGGCGGCGCCGGTCGACGGCCTGCCCGCGCTGTTCGCCCTCTTCGTGCTCGGGGGCTGGTTGCTCAGCTTCCTGTTCGGCATGCTGCAGCGCATCCTGCCCTTCCTGGCGTCGATGCACCTGGCACGCGGCCAGCGCCGGGCGCCCACCGCGTCGGCGCTGAGCAGCCCGAGGCCGCTGGCCTGGCACTTCCGCTGCCATGTCGCGGCACTGGCCGGCCTGGCGCTGGCGATGCTCGTCGACAGTCGCGGACTGGCGCTGGCCGCGGCTTGTGTGGGTACCGCGGGCGCGGTCGCCTTCGGCCTGTTCTGGCGCGAGCTGCGGCGGCGGATGCGCGGCGGCACGGCGCCCGAGGGCCCCGGCACCGACCCCTCGCTTTGAGGTGCATCAAAGGGGGAAGGGGTCAAGTCGGTATTCTGGTACCCGAATACCAAATATGATCGAATACCCCGATGCAGCACGTCAGCCACGTCCTGGACACCGAACACCGCAGCAGCCTGGAACTGCTCGGGCGGGTCGAGCAGGCCCTCGCCGGTGCCTCGCACACCAAGCTCAACGGCACGCCCGAGTTCGCCCGACTCGCCGCGGCCTTCGTCCGCCTGATCGAGCAGGACATCGGCCGCCACTTCGACTTCGAGGAGGCCGAGCTGTTCCCGCGCATGAGCGAGGCCGGCGAGGACGACATCGTGCAGCTGCTGAAGGAAGAGCACGACACGATCCGCGAAGTCGCGGCCGAGGTCCTGCCGCTCGCCCAGGCCGCTGCCGCCGGTCGGCTGGCCGACGCGGACTTCGAACGCCTGCAGCGCGGTACGTTGGAGATCGTCGAGCGTCAGGTCTCGCACATCCAGAAGGAGACCATGGCGCTGCTGCCGCTGCTCGACGACCTGCTCGACGACGACACCGATCGCACGCTGGCCTTCAGCTATGCGGCCTCCTGAGTCCCCATCCACGAGCGGCGTCGCAATGCAAACTCCCCCGACCCCCGACCTGACGGTTCGTGCGCTGACGCGCGAGGATCTCGACCCGGTGGTCGCGATCGACTCGGCCATCCAGGGTCGCGTGCGTCGCGGCTACTTCGAACGGCGCCTGGCGGCGGCCATCGCGCAGCCGCAGCAGCACGTGCAACTCGCCGCCGTCGACGCGCATGGCCTGGCCGGCTACGTGCTGGCCCGTCGGACCACGGGCGAGTTCGGCCGGCCCTTGCCGGGCCTGCGGCTGGAAGTCATCGGGGTG
This sequence comes from uncultured Rubrivivax sp., assembly GCA_937975735.1. GTDB lineage: Bacteria > Pseudomonadota > Gammaproteobacteria > Burkholderiales > Burkholderiaceae_C > Rubrivivax. Next base: position 7,848 of record CALJUI010000131.1, on the reverse strand, counting down.
CGCGAAGAGCTGCGCGGCCAGGGCGTCGGCACGCAGCTGATGCAGGCCCTGAGCGAGTACGCGACGCGCCACGGCGTGGCCGAGTTTCGAACCGCGGCCGCCTGGACCGACCACCGGATGCTGCAGTGGCTGGATGCGATGGGCTTCATGCTGGCACCGAACCGGATCGTCGAATGCGCGGTCGCCGACGGTTTCCAGGCGGAGCGCGACGAGCCGCTCGACCTGGCGCCCGGCGAAGGCCCGGTCGACGCCAACGACTACGGCGCCGAGACGGGCAACGACCATGAACAGGTCGCCCGCCGCCGGCCCGACGTGCGCGGCATGCGACCCGAGGACCTGCCGCCCATCGTGCGCATCGACCGGTCGATCACCGGCCGCGACCGCCAGGACTACATCGCCGGCAAGCTCGACGAGGCGATGGCCGATTCGGCGATCCGGGTCTCGCTCACCGCGCGGCTGGATGGCGCCATCGTCGGCTACCTGATGGCGCGCGCCGACCTCGGCGACTTCGGCCGCACCGAGCCGGTCGCGGTGATCGACACGCTGGGCGTCGATCCGGCCTACGAACACCGGGGCGTGGGCCACGCGCTGATCTCGCAGCTGTTCGGCAACCTGTCGGCCCTGCAGGTCGATCGTGTCGAGACGGTGCTGGCGGCGACCGATCTGGCGCTGACCGGCTTCCTGCACGGCACGGGCTTCGTGCCCTCGCAGCGCCTGGCCTTCGTTCGGAGCCTGTCGTGACGGCGCTGCCCGACGAGGCCCGCATCTGGGACGCGCTGCGCGAGGTGGACGACCCCGAGGCGGGCATGAACATCGTCGACCTCGGGCTCGTCTACACCGTGGCGGTGGCCGAGCACGGCATCGACATCGAGATGACGATGACGACGCCGGCGTGTCCGGTCGCCGATCTGCTGGTCGAGCAGTCGCGCCAGGCGGTCGAGGCGGTGGTGCCGGCCGGACTGCCGGTGCGGGTGCAGCTGGTTTGGGAGCCCTTCTGGACGCCGTCGATGATGACAGGCGTGGCGCGCGACCACTTCGGCTGGCCGGCGTGAGGTGCGGCAGCGATGACGAACTCGACGCCCCGGTCCGCGCAGGCGGCGCACGCTGCCGCCACCGGCGGCTGGCCTCCGCGCTGGCGCGTGCCGCTGCTGATGCTGGGCTTCGTCGGCCTGGCGGCGGGCTCGGGCGCAGGCCTGGCACGGCTCGGTTGGGCCGTACCGGACTGGATGGCCTCGGCGGCCGCGCTGCACGGGCCGCTGATGATCTGCGGCTTCTTCGTGGTCGTGAGATCGCTCGAGCGGGCTGTCGCCCTCGCACGCGGCTGGGCCCACGGCGGCGCCTTGCTCGCCGGGGCGGGGAGCCTCTCGGCGGTGGCCGGGCAGGCCGGCCCCGCGGCGGGCTGCTTCCTGGCCGGCAGCGCCGTGCTGCTGTCGGCGAGCGTGGCGCTCTGGCGACGCCAGCCGGCGTCGTTCACCGCGGTCCTGGTGGTCGGTGCCGCGTGCTGGGTGGTCGGCAACCTGGCCTGGCTGCTGGGCTGGCCAGTGCACGAGATCGTGCCCTGGTGGTTCGGCTTCCTGATCCTCACCATCGCCGGCGAACGACTCGAGCTGTCGCGCCTGCAGCCGCGCACGGCGATGGCGGGCCGTGCGTTCGTGGTCGTGCTGGGATTGGTGCTGGCCGGCATGCTCGGCAGCCGGACCGCGTGGGGTGCACCGGTGTTCGGCGGTGGCCTGCTCTTGCTGGCCCTGTGGCTGCTCAAGCACGACATCGCGCGGCGGACCGTGCGCAGCCAGGGCCTGACCCGCTTCATCGCGGTGTGCCTGCTCTCGGGCTACGCATGGCTGGCGATCGGCGCGTCGATCATCCTGGCGGCAGGCGGCCTGCAGCCCGGCAGCGCCGGTTACGAAGCGGCGCTGCATGCGCTGGGTCTGGGCTTCGTGTTCTCGATGGTCTTCGGCCACGCGCCCATCATCTTCCCCGCCGTCGTGCGGGTGGCCGTGCCGTACCACCCGAGCTTCTACGTCGCGTTGCTGATGCTGCATGCGTCGCTGGCGCTGCGCCTGGCCGGGTCCGCGGCGGGGCAGTTCGAATTCGTCCGGCTGGGCGGGGCACTGAACGTGCTCGCGCTCGCCGCCTTCATCGTCGGCACGGCCAGCGCCGTGGCACGACGCCGCTGAACGGGAGCGCTCAACCGCACTTCCGTCACCCCCTTCGACACGCTGCAGGAGACAAGCCATGACAACGTTCCGATGTGCCCTCGTCACCGTCGCCGCCTCGCTGGCCTGGGCGGCCGCGCCCGCCGCGTGGGCACAGCAGGCCAAGGTCAAGGTCGGACTGATGCTGCCGGCCACCGGCACCTTCGCGGCCCTCGGCACCGCGATCGAGAACGGCTTCAAGCTCTACGTCGCCGAGCAGGGCGGCAAGCTCGGCGGGCGCGAGATCGATTTCGTCAGCGTCGACGACGAGTCGAACCCGGCCAAGGCGACCGACAACGTCAACAAGCTGGTCAAGCGCGACAACGTCGACGTGCTCGTCGGCACGGTGCACTCCGGCGTGGCGATGGCCATGGCCAAGGTCGCCAAGGACACCGGCACCTGGCTGATCGTGCCCAATGCCGGTGCCGATGCGGTCACCGGGCCGATGTGCGCGCCGAACATCTTCCGCAGTTCGTTCTCGAACTGGCAGCCGGGCTACGCGATGGGCGAGGTGGCCGCGCGCAAGGGTCACAAGACGGCGGTCACGATCACCTGGAAGTACGCCGCCGGCGACGAATCGGTCGGCGGCTTCAAGGAGGCGTTCGAAAAAGGCGGCGGGTCGGTCGTCAAGGCGCTGGCGGTGCCGTTCCCGAACGTCGAGTTCCAGGCGCTGCTGACCGAGATCGCGGCCATCAAGCCCGACGTCGTGTACACGTTCTTCGCCGGCGGCGGTGCCGTCAAGTTCGTCAAGGACTACGCGGCGGCCGGGCTCAAGCAGGCGATCCCGCTGTACGGCGCCGGCTTCCTCACCGACGGCACGCTCGAGGCGCAAGGGGCCGATGCCGAGGGCCTGATGACGACGCTGCACTACGCGGACAGCCTGGGCACGCCGCGCGACCAGGCCTTCCGCCTTGCCTACGTCAGGGCCTACAAGCAGCAGCCCGACGTCTATGCGGTGCAGGGCTACGACGCGGCCCAGATGCTCGGCATCGGGTTGACGGCCGTGAAGGGCGATCTGAACCGCAAGGCCGAGTTCACGGCCGCCATCCGCAAGGCCACGATCGACAGCCCGCGCGGACGCTTCAAGCTGTCCGCGTCGCACAACCCGGTGCAGGACATCTACCTGCGTCAGGTCGCCAACAAGGAGAACAAGGTGGTCGAGGTGGCCAGCAAGGCGCTCGCCGATCCTGGGCGCGGCTGCAGGATGTAGTCGTCTCCCGGGGTGCGACGAGGCTCCGCCTCGGGGGACGCCCGAGCACGGAGCCCTTCCATCACCCGAACCGGGCCCGCCATGGACTTCGCGACGTTCCTGATCCAGTGCCTGAACGCGTTGCAGTACGGGCTGCTGCTGTTCCTCGTCGCCTCCGGGCTGACGCTGATCTTCGGAATCATGGGCGTCATCAACCTGGCGCACGGCAGCTTCTACATGATCGGCGCGTACATGGCCTACGCGCTCGCGCCGATCGTCGAGGCGGCCTTCGGCGGCGGCTTCTTCGCGACGCTGCTCGTCGGCCTGGTCCTCGCGGTGCTGCTGGGCTATGCGCTGGAGTGGGCCTTCTTCAGCTACCTCTACGAGCGTGAGCATCTGCAGCAGGTGCTGATGACCTACGGCCTGATCCTCGTCTTCGAAGAATTGCGCAGCCTGCTGGTGGGGGACGACGTGCACGGCGTGGCGGTGCCGGAGATCCTGGCCGGCAGCCTGCCCCTGGGCGAACTGCTGACCTACCCCGTGTACCGGCTCTTCATCTCGGCCGTGTGCCTGCTGCTGGCGCTGGCGATGTACGTGGTGCTGAGCCGCACGCGGCTGGGCATGATGATCCGCGCCGGCGCGAACAACCGCGAGATGGTGCAGTCGCTGGGCATCGACATCAAGTTCCTCTACCGCGTCGTCTTCGCCGCCGGCGTCGCGATCGCGGTGCTGGCCGGCATGGTCGCCGCGCCGGTGTCCTCGGTCTACCCGGGCATGGGCAACTCGGTGCTGATCATCTGCTTCGTCGTCGTCGTCATCGGCGGCATCGGCTCGATCCGCGGCGCGATGCTCGCCGCGCTGCTGATCGGCATCGTCGACACCTTCGGCAAGGTCCTGCTGCCGCAGGCCGCCGGCGTGCTGGTCTACGTGATGATGGCGCTGATCCTGCTGTGGAAGCCGGACGGCCTGTTCAGGGCCGCATGAGCATGAGCGCGGCCGGCAAGCCCCTGTCCGCCAGGCTCTTCGTGGCCCTGTGCTTCGTCGCACTGGCGCTGTTCCCGATGGTCGGCGGCCCGTTCGGCATCAGCCTGGTGACCAAGATCATGATCTTCGCGGTGCTGGCGCTCAGCCTCGAACTGCTGGTCGGCACCACCGGCCTGGTGTGCTTCGGGCAGGCCGCCTTCTTCGGCATCGGTGCCTATGCGGTGGTGTTGCTGTCGCCGCAGAACGCGGCGCCGTCGCTGCTGTGGCTGCTGCCGGCCTGCGTGGCGCTCGCAGCCGCCTACGCGCTGATCGTCGGCGCGCTGTCGCTGCGCACGCGCGGCGTCTACTTCATCATGGTGACGCTGGCCTTCGCGCAGATGGCCTACTACGTGATCCACGACACGCCGCTGGGCGGCGGCACCGACGGCATCTACCTGTACGTCAAGCCGGTGCTCGGCGACTGGCTCGACCTGGACGCGCCACTGGTGCTGTATGCCGTGACCTGGACCAGCCTGCTGGCGGTGTTCGTGTTCCTCGCGCTGCTGCTGCGCTCGAACTTCGGCCATGCCCTGGCGGGCATCCGCGTCAACGAGCGTCGCATGCGGGCCACCGGCTTCTCGACCTACCCGTACAAGCTGGCGGCGTTCGCGATCTCCGGCGCGATCGCCGGTCTGGCGGGCTTCCTGTTCGCGGTCATGGACGGCTACGTCAACCCCGAACTGCTGAGCTGGCATCAGTCGGGCGCGGTGCTGATCATGATCATCCTCGGCGGCCTGGGCCATCTTCGCGGTGCGCTCGTCGGCGCCTTCGCGTTTGCGCTGCTGCAGGAGTTCTTCCGCGCCGAGGCGATCTTCGGCCACTACGCCCGCCACTGGCACCTCGGTCTGGGGCTGACCATCATCGCCAGCGTGGCGCTGATGCCGTCCGGGCTGGTGGGCGTGCCGGGGCAATGGCGCCACCGGCTGCTGGGCCGGACCAAGCCGGGACAACGCCGTGAGCGCCCCTGAGGTCCTGCTGCGTGGCCGCGACCTCAGCCATCGCTGGGGCGGGCTGGTGGCCGTGGCCGGTGCGTCGATCGACCTGGTGCGCGGCAGCGTGCATGCGGTGATCGGCACCAACGGAGCGGGCAAGTCGACGCTGGTCAACATCCTCGCCGGCGAGTTCCCGCCCAGCGCGGGCCGCATCGAGTTGCTCGGCCAGGACGTGACGGATTGGCCCCAGCCGCGGCGTGCGCGGGCCGGCCTCGGCCGGACCTACCAGATCAGCACGATCTTCCCGAGCTTCAGCGTGCTCGAGAACTGCCGCCTCGCGGCGCAGGCGCGCGCACAGTCGCCCTGGTCGTGGTGGCGCGATGCGCAGCGTCACACGGCCAGCGTGCAGCGCGCGCACGAGGTGGCGGCGCAGGTCGGCCTGGCCGACTGCATGGAGCGGCCGGCCGGGATGTTGTCTCACGGGCAGCGTCGCCAGCTCGAGATCGCGATGTGCCTGGCCACCGGGCCGCAGGTGTTGCTGCTCGACGAGCCGCTGGCCGGCATGGGCGCCGAGGAGTCGGAAGGGATGCTCGACCTGCTGTCCGGCCTGCGGGCCGAGCACGCCATCCTGCTCGTCGAGCACGACATGGACGCGGTGTTCCGCATCGCCGACCGCATCACGGTGATGGTCGACGGCACGGTCATCGCCAGCGATCTGCCGGAGGCCGTGCGCGCGAACCCCGAGGTCCAGGACGCCTACCTCGGCGTGGGCGGGGCCTGAGATGGACCCCATCCTCGACGCCCGCGGGATCCACGCCTGGTACGGCTCCAGCCACGTGCTGCGCGGCGTCGACCTGAAGATCGGCCGCGGCGAGACCGTGGGGCTGCTGGGGCGCAACGGCATGGGCAAGAGCACCCTGATCCGGACCCTGCTCGGCCACGTCACGCAGCGTGACGGCCAGATCCAGTTCTTCGGGCAGGACCTGTCCGGTGCACGACCACACGAAGTGGCGCGGATCGGCGTGGCCTACGTGCCCGAAGGGCGCGGCGTGTTCGGCAACCTGAGCGTGCGCGAGAACCTGCTGATGGCCGCCCGCCGCGGCCGCGACGGCCGCGACGACTGGACGCTCGCCAGGGTGCTCGAGGCGTTTCCGCGTCTGGCCGAACGCCTGCGGCACCTGGGCAGCCAGCTGTCCGGCGGCGAGCAGCAGATGCTGGCGATCGGCCGCGCGTTGATGACGCATCCGGAGCTGCTGATCCTCGACGAGGCGACCGAGGGCCTGGCGCCGAAGATCGTCGCCCACAGCTGGCAGGTGATCGGCCGGATCCGCGACAGCGGCATCGCCACGCTGATCGTCGATCGCAACTACCGGAAGGTGCTCGAACATGCCGATCGCGCCGTCGTGCTGCAGAAGGGCAAGGTGGTGCTCAGCGGCAGCGCGACCGAGCTGCGCGGCAGCGCGCAGCTGACCGACTGCCTGGGTCTGTGACAGCGACGATCGTGACCACCACCCCCCGAATGGAGAACCCGCGAATGGACTACGAAGACATCCTCTACGACGTGCGCGAAGGCGCGGCCTGGATCACGATCAACCGGCCCGAGCGCATGAACGCCTTCCGCGGCCGCACCTGCGACGAACTGATCCACGCGGTCAACCGCGCCGGCTACGACGACGCGATCGGCGTCATCGTGCTTGCGGGCGCCGGCGACCGGGCCTTCTGCACCGGAGGCGACCAGTCGGCGCACGAGGGCCAGTACGACGGGCGCGGCACGATCGGGCTGCCGATGGAGGAGCTGCACGCGGCACTGCGCGACGTGCCCAAGCCCGTGATCGCCCGCGTGCAGGGCTACGCGATCGGCGGCGGCAACGTGCTGTGCACGATCTGCGACCTGACGATCGCCTCCGACAAGGCCGTCTTCGGGCAGGTCGGTCCCAAGGTCGGCTCGGTCGACCCCGGCTACGGGACGGCGCTGCTGGCGCGCGTGGTCGGCGAGAAGAAGGCGCGCGAGATGTGGTACCTGTGCCGGCGCTATTCGGCCGCCGAGGCGCTGGCGATGGGCCTGGTCAACGTGGTCGTGGCGCCCGAGCACCTCGACGCCGAGGTGCAGCGCTGGTGCGACGAGATCATCGAGAAGAGCCCGACCGCGCTGGCCATTGCGAAGCGCTCCTTCAACATGGACACCGCGCACCAGAGCGGCATCGCCGGCATGGGCATGTACGCGCTGAAGCTGTACTACGACACCGAGGAGTCGCGCGAGGGCGTGCGCGCGTTCCAGGAAAAGCGCAAGCCCGACTTCCGCGGTGTGCTCAGGCGGGGCCGTTCGAAGGAATGACGGCGGTCGCTTCGAGCTCGATCTTGCCCGGCTCGTCGAGCAGGTCGGACACGAAGATCATGCTCATCGCCGGGTAGTGCGTGCCCATCAGCCGGCGCCAGACGGCGCCGAGTTCGCGCCGTGCCGCCAGGTAGGCGGGCTTGTCGCAGCAGAAGGCCGTCATGCGGCAGATGT
>CALJUI010000130.1 GCA_937975735.1 uncultured Rubrivivax sp. | reverse complement strand
TGACCGGCCCCACCCCCGACACCATTTCCGCCAACCCGCTCGGCCTCGACGGTTTCGAGTTCGTCGAGTTCGCATCGCCGACGCCCGGCGTGCTCGAGGACGTGTTCGCCCGGCTTGGCTTCACGAAGGTCGCAGTGCATCGCTCCAAGCAGGTGGACCTGTACCGCCAGGGCGGCATCAACTTCATCCTGAACCGCGAGCCCCGCAGTCCGGCGGCCTACTTCGCCGCCGAGCACGGGCCCTCGGCCTGCGGTCTCGCGTTCCGCGTCAAGGACGCGCACAAGGCCTACGCGCTGGCGCTCGAGCGCGGCGCGCAGCCGATCGAGATCGCCACCGGCCCGATGGAGCTGCGCCTGCCGGCGATCAAGGGCATCGGCGGCGCACCGCTGTATCTGATCGACCGCTACCAGGAAGGCAGCTCGATCTACGACATCGACTTCGACTGGCTGCCCGGCGTCGACCGTCACCCGGTCGGCCACGGCCTGAAGTCGATCGACCACCTGACGCACAACGTCTACCGTGGCCGCATGGCCTTCTGGGGCAACTTCTACGAGAAGCTGTTCAACTTCCGGGAGCTGCGCTACTTCGACATCAAGGGCGAGTACACCGGCCTGACCTCGAAGGCGATGACCGCGCCGGACGGCAAGATCCGCATCCCGCTGAACGAGGAGTCGTCGAAGGGCACCGGACAGATCGAGGAGTTCCTGATGCAGTTCAACGGCGAGGGCATCCAGCACATCGCGCTGTTCACCGACGACATCGTCGACAGCGTGGACAAGCTGCAGATGGCCGGCGTGCCGCTGATGACCGCGCCCAACGACGTCTACTATCAGATGCTCGAGTCCCGGCTGCCGGGCCACGGCCAGCCGGTGGCCGAACTGCAGTCGCGCGGCATCCTGATCGACGGCAGCACCGAAGGCGGTCAGCCGCGGCTGCTGCTGCAGATCTTCTCGCAGACCCTGCTCGGCCCGGTGTTCTTCGAGTTCATCCAGAGGAAGGGCGACGAAGGCTTCGGCGAGGGCAACTTCAAGGCCCTGTTCGAGTCGATCGAGCGCGACCAGATCCAGCGCGGCGTGATCGGCAAGGACGCGGCGGTCTGATGCCGGATTGCGATAGCTGCTAGTGGCCTCGGTGCCTTGATGCCGGGCCGGGGCGGTCGAAGAATGGCGCGAAGGAGACCCGCATGACCGCCAGACGCACCCAGGTCCTCATCATCGGCGCCGGCCCTTCCGGGCTGCTGCTCGGCCAGTTGCTGCACAAGGCCGGCGTCGACAACCTGATCCTCGAGCGACAGACCGGCGAGTACGTGCTCGGCCGCATCCGCGCCGGCGTGCTGGAGCAGACCACCTGCGACCTGCTCGACGAGGCCGGCGTGGGCGCCCGCATGCACGCCGAAGGCCTGCCGCACGGCGGCTTCGACCTGTGCTTCGGCGGCGCGCGCCACCGCATCGACATGAGCGGGCTGACCGGCGGGCAGCAGGTCATGGTCTACGGCCAGACCGAAGTCACGCGCGACCTGATGGAGGCGCGCGCGGCCTCCGGCGCCGAGACGATCTACGAAGCCGCCGACGTCGCGATCCACGACTTCGACGGCGACCGGCCGCGCGTGACCTACACCCAGCGCGGCGAATCGCACGAGGTGCGCTGCGACTTCATCGCCGGCTGCGACGGCTACCACGGCGTCAGCCGCGCCAGCGTGCCGCCGTCGGCGCTGTCGCTGTACGAGCGGGTCTACAACTTCGGCTGGCTCGGCCTCCTGTCGGACACGCCGCCGGTGTCGCACGAGCTGATCTACTCGAACCACGAGCGCGGCTTCGCGCTGTGCTCGATGCGCTCCGAGACGCGTTCGCGCTACTACGTGCAATGCTCGCTGAAGGACAAGGTCGAGGACTGGAGCGACGACGCGTTCTGGGACGAACTGCGGCTGCGCCTGGACCCCGAGGCCGCCGAGAGCCTGGTCACCGGGCCGTCGCTGGAGAAGAGCATCGCGCCGCTGCGCAGCTTCGTCGCCGAGCCGATGCGCTTCGGCCGCCTGTTCCTGGCCGGCGACGCCGCGCACATCGTGCCGCCCACCGGCGCCAAGGGCCTGAACCTCGCCGCGTCCGACGTGCGCTACCTGTCTCGGGCGCTGATCGAGCACTACAAGGACCGCAGCGATGCCGGCATCGACACCTATTCGCAGCGCTGCCTGGCGCGGGTGTGGAAGGCCGAACGCTTCTCCTGGTGGTTCACCAGCCTGATGCACAAGTTTCCGGAGACCGGCGCGATCGGGGCCAAGCTCCAGCGCGCCGAGCTCGACTACCTGGTGAGCTCGACCGCCGCGTCGACGACGATGGCCGAGAACTACGTCGGACTGCCCTTCGACGACTGAGCCGACGACGGCGGCTGGTCGCTGGCAATGCGGCCGTCGACCAGTTCGACGATACGGTCGCAGCGCCGTGCCATGTCGACGTCGTGGGTGACGATCAGGAAGCTCGTGCCGGCCTCGCGGTGCATGCGCCGCAGCAGCTCGAAGACCTCGTCGGACGACGCGGTGTCGAGGTTGCCGGTCGGCTCGTCGGCGAGCACGAGCGCCGGCTCGAGCAGCAGCGCGCGGGCGACCGCCACGCGCTGCTGCATGCCGCCGGACAGCTCGCCCGGGCGCTTGTGCATCGCGTCGGCCAGGCCGACCTCGGCCAGCAGCGCCTCGGCGCGGCGGCGCAGCTCCGGGCGGATCCGGCCATCGCGCGCCAGCGCCGGCAGCGTCACGTTCTCCAGCGCGGAGAACGCCGGCAGCAGGTGGTGGAACTGGAACACGAAGCCGAGCGTGCTGCGGCGCATCCGCGTCAGGCCGTCGTCGTCGAGCGATTGCACCGCCTCGCCGGCGAGCCGGTAGGACCCCGCCGTCGGCCGGTCGAGCAGGCCGAGCAGGTTCAGCAGCGTGCTCTTGCCCGAGCCCGACGGGCCGATCAGCGCGGCGAACTCGCCGCGCGCGATCCGCAGATCGATGCCGTGCAGCACCTCGGCCTCGCTCGGCAGCCCGATGTTGAAGCGCTTGACCACGCCATCCAGCGCGACCAGGGGTTCGCCGTTCATCGCCGGGTCACAGCCGGATCGCCTGCGCCGGGTCCATGCGCGCGGCGCGGCGCGCCGGCGCCAGCGCCGCCAGCACCCCGGCGACCAGCGCCAGCGCGGCGATCTGCATGGCCATCGCCGGCGGCAGCGAGATGGCGAACAGCGGCAGCCCGTCGGCGCCGCGGACGAAGGTCGTGAACAGCTTGATCATGCCCATCGCCAGGCCGATGCCGGCCACCGAGCCGATCGCGCCGACCAGCGCGCCCTGCAGCAGGAACACGCGCAGCACCTGCGCGCGCGTCGTGCCCATCGCGCGCAGGATGCCGATCTCGCGCTGCTTCTGCACCACCGAAACGACCAGCACGCTGGCGATGCCGAGCACGACGACGACCATCACGACGACCCGGATCAGCAGCGTGCTGATGCCCTGCGCGTTCAGCGCCGAGACGAGCTGGGCGTTGCTCTGCTGCCAGCTCTCGACCTTGAACGGCAGCTCCGCCGCCAGCGCCGCGGCCAGCGCCTGCGCCGACCAGACGTCGGCGACCGTGACGTCGACCTGCGTCGCGCCGCCAGCCAGGTCGAACAGACTCTGCGCCGAGCGCAAGGGCACGATCACGGTGCGCTGGTTCAACGAGCGCACGCCGAGGTCGACCAGGCCGGACAGGCGCAATGTCTCGCTGCGCTCGCCGGTGGTGACGAGCAGCCGGTCGCCGACGCGCAGGCCGAGGTCGGCGGCCAGCGAGACCCCGGCGATGGCCTCGCCCGGCGCCAGCCGCAGCTGCCCGTCGATCAGCTTGTCGCGCAGGCCGACGATGCGGTCGTAGCGCTCGAGCTCGACGCCCGACACGGCCACCGAGCGGGTCGCCTCGCCGCGCCGCGCCAGCGCCGCGCCGCCGACCATCGGCGACACGGCGGCGACCCCGGGCCGCCGCGCCAGCGCATCGACCAGCGTCGGCCAGTTGGCCAGCGTGCGCAGCCGCTGCGCGCGGGCCTGCACGTCGGTAAACGGCGGCGCGTCGCCGTCGCGCGCCAGTGCCGGCGTCACGACCTCGTCCGGCGGCGTGATGACCACATGCGCCTGCGTGCCCAGGGTCTTCGTCACCGTGTTCGCCTGCAGCCCGGTGACGAGCGCGGAGATGTACGCCACGACGGCCACCCCGGCGGCGACGCCGACGATGATCAGCAGGCTCTGGAAGCGCCCCTCGCGCAGGAAGCGCACCGCCACCGTGAGTTCGAACCCGCCCATCGAGCCGCGCCCGCCCGGCGTCAGCGGACCGCGCCGCCGCTCATCGCGTTGCCCAGGCCCTCCGAGCCGGCCGCCGCCGCGGCCCCGCGCAGGGCCTCGGCCTCCGGCACCACCCGTGGCCGCACGCGCGTGCCCGGCGACGGCGACGGGTCGAGCAGCACCGCATCGCCGGCACGCAGCCCCTAGCGCACTTCGGCCTGGTCGAGCGTGCGCAGGCCGAGCACGACGGCGCGCTCGGAGACCCAGTGGTCCTCGAACACGGGCACCGCACCGCCGTCATGCAGTGCGCGCAGCGGCAGCACCAGCGCGGCCTGGCGCTCGCCTGTGATGACCTCGACCGACAGCGTCATGTCCTCGCGCAGGAAGGCCGGCGGCGCGGCGACGCCGAAGGTCGCCTCGATCGCGCCGCGCAGCGGGTCGACCGCCGGCGCCAGCCGGACCAGCCGGGCGTCGAAGGGCTGGGCCGGAAAGGCGTCGGCGACGACACGGGCGCGCTGGCCGAGCTCGAGCTGACCGAAGAACCGCTCGTCGACCAGGGCGACGAGTTCGCTCGGCCCGTCGGCGGCCAGCACCAGCAGCACGCGTCCGGGCTGCACGATCTGCCCCGGCTCGACCGCGCGCTGGATCACCTGGCCCGGCGCCGGCGCGCGCAGCACGGCCTGGTCGAGCCGGGCCTGCGCCGCCTGCAGCGCGGCGCGCGCGAGGTCGAGCTGGGCCCGCGCGTTGGCCACCTCGGG
>CALJUI010000129.1 GCA_937975735.1 uncultured Rubrivivax sp. | reverse complement strand
ATGTGGGCACCGATATCCCGCCCGACCAGCGTCCGCGCTACGTCGAGCGCGCGCTCGCCGTCGAAGACACCGACTGGTACCTCGACCGCCTCTACGCCTTCGTGCGCGATCTCGGCGCGAGCCTGATCGTCCCGCGCTACAGCCGCTACCTGATCGACCTGAACCGGCCGAGCGAGAACACGCCGATGTACGCCGGCAGCAACAACACCGAGCTGTGCCCGACGCGCTTCTTCACCGGCGAGCCGCTGTACCGCGACGGCGCCGAGCCGGACGAGGCCGAGATCGCGCGCCGGGTCCGGACCTACTGGCAGCCCTACCACGACGCGCTGCGCGACGAGTTGCAGCGCCTGAAGGACACGCATGGCCACGCCGTGCTGTTCGACGCGCACAGCATCAAGAGCGAGCTGCCCTGGCTGTTCGAGGGCGTGCTGCCGCACATGAACCTGGGCACCGTGGACGGCCAGAGCTGCGACCCCACGCTGCGCGACGCGCTGGCCACGGTGTTCGCCGCGCAGTCGGACTACGGCCACGTGGTCGACGGGCGCTTCAAGGGCGGTCACATCACGCGCGCCTACGGCCGCCCGGCCGACGGCGTGCACGCGGTGCAGCTCGAGATGTGCTGGCGCGCGTACATGGACGAATCGCCGCCGCGCTGGAACGATGCCACCGCCGCCGAGGTCACGCCGCTGCTGCGTTCGCTCGTGCGGACGATGATCGACTGGCGCCCCGCATGAGCGTGCGGACCCTGTGGGCGCGGCAGGCCTGGATCGCCGGCGCCTGGCGCGACGACGTGCGGCTCGAGTTGGACGCCGCCGGCCGCTGGGCCGCGGTGTCGCCGGGCGTGCCCTGTCCGGCCGGGATCAGCGCGCTGCCCGGCCCGGTGCTGCCGGGCCTCGTCGACGCGCACAGCCACGCCTTCCAGCGTGCCTTCGCCGGCCTGGCCGAGCGGCGCCTGGGCGAGCACGACGACTTCTGGGCCTGGCGCGACCGCATGTACGGCGTCGCACTGCGCATCACGCCGGCGCAGCTGCGCGCGGTGGCCGCACAGCTCTATGTCGAGTTGCTGGCCGGCGGCTACACCCAGGTCTGCGAGTTCCACTACCTGCACCACGCCGAGGACGGGTCCCGCTACGACGACCCGTTCGGCATGGGCCGCGCGCTGGCCGAAGCCGCGTCGGCGACTGGCATCGGCCTGACGCTGCTGCCCGTGCTGTACCAGCGCGCCGGCTTCGCGCAGGACCGGCTGCGCCACGACCAGCGGCGCTTCGCCGCCGACGCGGACACCGTGATCGCGCTGCGCGACGCGGCGCGCGCGCTGAAGCATCCGCTCGTGAACGCCGGCGTCGGCATCCATTCGCTGCGCGCCGCACCGGCGGCGTCGATCCAGGCGCTGGCCCGCCGGGTCGCCGAGGATGACGGCCCGTTGCACATCCACGTCGCCGAGCAGACCGCCGAGGTCGACGACTGCGAGCGGGCCACCGGCGCGCGGCCGATCGACCACCTGGCCGACCTGGTGCCGCTCGACCGCCGCTGGCAGCTGGTGCACGCGACGCACGCGACGCCGCAGGAGATCGAGCGGGTCGGCGCCGCCGGCGCCGGCGTCGTGATCTGCCCGAGCACCGAGGCCAACCTCGGCGACGGCCTGCCCGACCTGCCGCGCTGGCTGGACTCGTCGGCGATGCTCGCGGTCGGTTCCGACAGCCAGGTCGCGCGCCACTGGGTCGAGGAACTGCGCTGGCTGGAGTACGGCCAGCGCCTGATCCAGCGGCGACGCAACGTCGCCGCGGCGCCGCAGATGGACCTGACCGCGAGCGCGGCGCGGCTGTTCGAGCGCTGCAGCGCCGGCGGCGCCGCAGCGGCGGGCTTTCCCTCCTGGGGCCTGGTCGCCGGCGCACGCGCCGACCTGCTGGTGATCGACCCGCGTGCTGCCGGCGTGCGCGGCGTGCCCGACAGCCACCGGCTCGACGCGCTGGTGTTCGCGACCGACGCACCCGCCTTCGCCGAGGTCTGGGTTGCCGGCGAGCGGGTGCTGAAGGACGGCCGCCATCCGCAGGCCGAGTCGATCGGCGCCGAATTCGACGCCACGATGCGCGCGCTTTGGCCCGGCGATCCGGCATGAACCCGCCCACCGACTTCTGGCCGGGCTGCGGCTGGTCCGCGCTCGAGCGCACCGACCGGGGCTGGCTGCGGCCGACCGAGGCCTTTGCCGCGCTGATCGTCGCGCGGCCCGAACTCGCGCTGGTCGACGAGTCCTGCCCGGCCGAGCGCCGGCTGCACCGGCGGTTGCGGGAAGCGCCACTGAGCGCGGTCGAACCGGCCGAGCTGGCCTGCCTGCGCGACCCCGACGCGCGCGAGAACTACGCCCACGCGCTGGCCTTCCGCGACAGCCTGGTCGAGGCCGGCACGCTGGAGGCCTGGCTGCTGGCATTGTTCCGTGCCGGCCGCATCGCGACGCCGCCGCTGTTCATCGACTGGGTCGTGCAGGCCATCGTGCGCGAACTGCTCGACGGCACCGACGATGCGCTCGAGGTCCGTGCCGCCGAAGGGCTGTTCCGGCCGCAGCGCATCACGGTGCACGAGGGCCGCGTGCTCGCCGGCGACCGCGAGACCCTCGACCTGCAGCTCGAGACCGCCGGCCTCGGCGAACTCGGCCGGCTGCTGGTGCAGGCGCAGGCTCCTCTGAAGGGCGTCGAGCTCGCGGTGCTGACGGACGACAACGCGCCGCGCTTCTGGGCGCAGGCCGGCCTCGCCGACGCGCCGCGGCGCTTCCTGCTCGACCTGACGCCCGAGGAGACGCAGGAGCTGGGCCACGGCCTGGCGTTCAAGCTCGTGGCGGCGCGTTCGGGCCTGAAGGCGCTGGCCTCGGTGCTGCAGCGCTGGGTCCGGCACCTGCTGGGCGTCGAGACGATCATCCGCCCGGTGCCGCGCATCGCCGACGAGCACTGGCGCTGGCACATCGGCCTTGACGCCGACGCGAGCGCGCTGCTGAACGACCTGTACGAGGGCCGCGAAGTGGACGAGGCGCGGCTGCGCCGGCTGATCGGCCTGTTCAGGCTCGATTTCGCCGATGCCGCGGAGATGCACCCCGACGTGCGCGGGCGGCCGGTCTACCTCGGGCTGATGATGGACACGCAACGCATCGTGCGGCTGAAGCCGCAGAACCTGCTGCTCAACCTGCCCCTCTCGGCGACGAGCTAGTCAGCCGCGCGCGCCGATCGCTGGACTACAC
>CALJUI010000128.1 GCA_937975735.1 uncultured Rubrivivax sp. | reverse complement strand
CCAACATCTGGGTGCCGCCGATCCGCAACCGCATCGACATGCTGGCCACCGGCATCAAGAGCGCGGTCGGCGTCAAGGTCGCGGGGCCGGACCTGGCGACCATCGACCGGCTGACGCTCGAGATCGAGCGCGCGCTCAAGCCGGTGCCGGGCGTCGGCAGCGCGCTGGCCGAGCGGCTGACCGGCGGGCGCTACGTCGACGTCGACATCAAGCGCGACGCCGCCGCGCGCTACGGGCTGAACATCGCCGACGTGCAGGCCATCATCTCGTCGGCGGTCGGCGGCGACAACATCGGCGAGACGATCGAGGGCCTGCAGCGATTCCCGATCAACCTGCGCTACCCGCGCGAGTTGCGCGACTCGCTCGACAAGCTGCGCCGGCTGCCGATCGTCACCGAGCGCGGCCAGCGGCTGGTGCTGTCCGACGTCGCCGAGGTGCGCATCAGCGACGGCCCGCCGATGCTGCGCAGCGAGAACGCGCGGCTGGCCGGCTGGGTCTACGTCGACCTGCGCGGGCGCGACCTGCGCGGTGCGGTGCGCGAGATGCAGCAGGTGGTGGCGCAGACGGTGGCACTGCCGGCGGGCTACTCGGTGTCCTGGTCGGGGCAGTTCGAGTTCCTCGAGCGCGCGACCGCCAAGCTCAAGCTCGTCGTGCCGTTCACGCTGCTGATCATCCTGGTGCTGCTGTACCTGACCTTCCGCCGCATCGACGAGGCGCTGCTGATCATGGCGACACTGCCCTTCGCGCTGATCGGCGGCGTCTGGCTGCTGTGGGCGCTGGGCTACAACCTGTCGGTGGCCGGTGCGGTCGGCTTCATCGCGCTGGCCGGCGTGGCCGCCGAGTTCGGCGTCATCATGCTGCTCTATCTGAAGCAGGCCTGGCAGGCGCGCCTGGACGCCGGTGCCGACGACCGCGAGGCCCTGCTCGACGCGATCCGCGAAGGCGCGGTGTTGCGCGTGCGGCCGAAGGCGATGACGGTGGCGGTGATCCTCGGCGGGCTGATCCCGATCCTGTGGGGCAGTGGCACCGGCTCGGAGGTGATGCAGCGCATCGCCGCGCCGATGATCGGCGGCATGGTCAGCGCACCGCTGCTGTCGATGTTCGTGATCCCGGCGGCCTACCTGCTGATGCGAAGGCGGCGCCAAACCACCGACGTCGCCGCGGTCGCCCCGCAAACCGGAGAACCGATCCATGCAACGACGTGACTTCATGCTCGCCACCGCCGCGGCAGCGGCACCGTGGCGCGCGCTCGCGTCGTGGCGGCCCTTGCTGCGCTCCACCGAGGCGACCCTGGCGGTCGCCGGCCAGGCGGCACTGCCCGTCTGGAGCTACGACGGCCGGGTGCCGGGCACGACGCTGCGGCTTCGCCGCGGCGAGTCGATCGACTTCGATTTCCACAACGCACTGCCGGTGGCCAGCACGATCCACTGGCACGGCCTGCGGCTGCCCAACGCCATGGACGGCGTGCCGCACCTGACCCAGGACCCGGTCGCACCGGGCGCCCGCTTCCACTACCGTTTCGAGGCGCTCGACAGCGGCACCTTTTGGTACCACCCGCACCTCGGCACGCCCGAGCAGGTCGACCGCGGCCTGTACGGCGCGCTGATCGTCGAGGACGACGCGCCGCCCTCGGTCGACCGCGAGTGGCTCTGGGTGCTCGACGACTGGCGGCTCGACGCCGACGGGCGCATCGTCGACGACTTCTACGATTACATGGACGTCTCGCACGCCGGGCGTCTGGGCCGCACGCTCACGATCAACGGCCAGCCACCGACGGCGCATCCGGCACGCAGTGGCGAGCGCCTTCGACTCCGTCTGGTTAACGCGGCCAACGCGCGCATCTTCGCGCTGCGCTTCGGCACCGCGGCAAGCTGGCTGATCGCGCTCGACGGCCACCCGCTGGCGCAGGCGGTGTCGCTCGACGGTCCGCTGCTGATCGGCCCGGGCATGCGCGCGGACGTCGTGCTCGACCTCGCCGCGGACGCAGGCCGCGCCGAGGTGGTCGACGTCTTCGGCCGCGCCCGCCACGTGCTGGCGACGATCGAGCACACCGGCTCGGCCCTCACCGCCGCGAACGGCCGCGCCGCGCCGGTGCCGCCGCGCGCCAACGCCCTGCCCGAGCCGGTGCTCGATGGCGCACTGTCGAAGCCGATGCGGCTGGGCGGCGGCATGATGAACATGAGCGGCTGGCCCGACGACCCCTGGAACGAACGACTCGCGCGCCGGCTTCGCCGACTCGGCGGGGCGCGCGAAGCCGACCCCGTGTGGACGATCAACGGTGAGGCGCACATGCGCCACGATGCCTCGCATGCGCCGGCTTTCGAAGTCGATCGCGGCCGCAGCGTCGTGCTGCGCTTCGAGAACGCCAGTGCGTTCTGGCACCCGATGCACTTGCACGGCCATGCCTTCGTCGAATTGCGCCGCAACCGGCGCGACAGCCGGCTCCGCCCCTGGCGCGACACCACGCTGCTGGCGCCACGCGACGTGGTCGACGTCGCCTTCGTCGCCGAAAACCCGGGCGACTGGCTGATCCACTGCCATGTGCTCGAGCACCATGCCGGCGGCATGGGGACCTTTTTCCGCGTGCGCGACTGAAGCGGTCAGACGTTCATCGCGCGCCGCAGCAGGGCGCGTCCGGCTGCGCCTGCACCGGCGGACAGGGCATCGAGCCGTACGAGCAGAACACGCAGCAGTCACCCCGCTTCGGCGTCAGCATCCGGCGGCAGCCGCCGCACTCGAAGAACCACTGGCAGGCATCGACCGGCATGGTCTCGACGCTGGCATGCCCGCAGTGCGGGCAGGTCAGGGTCGACGCCAGCGCGACGACAGTCACTTCAGGGCCTTCATCGGCGACGACGGGAAGCCGGCGTTGCGCGTCGCGTCGCGCAGCGCGTCGACACCGGTGCGCGCGTCGTCGTAGGTGACATGGACCTGTCGCGATTCGTAGTCCACGCGCGTGCCGAGCACCCCGTCGACCCGGCCGAGCGCGGTCTTGATCGTCAGCGGGCAGACCGGGCAGTCCATGCCCGGGACGTGCAGCGTGACCGACTGCGTCGCCGCGATCACCGGCGTGGCGACGACGACCATCGACAGGACACAGGCACGGAAAAGCATCGGGCTCTCCATCAATAGAACAACGGGGCGAGCCAGGGAAACACGACCACCGCCAGCACGAGCAGGGCCACGGCGACGAACAGCACACGGTAGGCGCGCCGCGCCCCGGGGCGGGCGCAGACCGCAGCGTCGTCGCAGTCGGCGACCGGCCGCCACAGGCGCCAGCCGGCGATGGCGAGCGCACCGAGGGCCACGGCCAGGAACAATGGCTGTAGCGGCTCGAGGGCCTGCAGGTGGATCATCCAGGCGCCCGACAGGCCGACGCCGATCAGCACCAGCGGCGCCACGCAGCAGGCCGAGGCCAGCAGCGCGGCCAGCCCGCCGGCGGCGAGCGCGACGCGGGGGACGGTGTCGGCGGTGGGTTCGGTGGACATGGCTTAAGCTTAGGACCGTACCCAAGTACGGAGTCAAGCCACGATGCCCGTCCCCACGCTGACCATCGGCCAGCTCGCCGACGCCGCCGGCGTGCACGTCGAGACGATCCGCTACTACCAGCGCCAGCACCTGCTGGCCGAGCCGGCGCGCGCGCCGGGTGCGATCCGCCGCTACGGCGACGCCGATGTCGCGCGCGTGCGCTTCATCAAGTCGGCGCAGCGCCTGGGCTTCGCGCTCGACGAGGTGGCGCAGCTGCTCGCGCTCGACGACGGTCGGCAGTGCGCGCAGGCACGCGCGATCGCCGAGGCCAAGCTCGCGGACGTGCGCTCGCGGCTGGCCGACCTGCGCCGCATCGAGACCGCGCTCGACGCCCTCGTCGACCGCTGTGCGGACGGTCGCGGGCGCAAGCGCTGCCCGCTCATCGGCGCGCTGCACGCCGCCGCCTGAGCCGGGCTCAGGCCGGGTGAGTCGGGTCGATCCAGCGCACGTCTTCGGGCTTCTCGACGGGTTCGATGTCGAGGTTGATCGCCACCGCCTCGCCGTCGCTGCGCACCAGCACGCACTCGAGGACCTCGGTCGGGCTGGCATTGATCTCCTGGTGCGGCACGAAGGGCGGCACGTAGATGAAGTCTCCGGGGCCGGCCTCGGCGGTGAACTCGAGCCGCTCGCCCCAGCGCATCCGGGCGCGACCCTTGACGACGTAGATCACGCTCTCCAGCGGCCCGTGGTGGTGGGCACCGGTCTTCGCATTGGCGTGGATGTGCACGGTGCCGGCCCACAGCTTGCTGGCGCCGACGCGCGCGAAATTGATCGCCGCCTTGCGGTCCATGCCCGGCGTCTGCGCGGTGTTCGGGTCGAGACGGTCGCCCGGCACGACGCGCACGCCGTCGTGTTTCCAGCGTGTGTCGTGTGATTCGTTCATTGCGCCAGCGTAGCCCTGCCGCTGCGCCCGATCAAGCGGCCGCCACGGATCCGGCTCCGCCGGTCCGTAGGCGGCGCCCTCTGGGGGGAAGCGCCGGAGGCGCACCGGGGGGGTCAAGTATCTTCTTCATTGCGGGCTTGCCAGAGGTCGACGACCATCATCGCAATGCCGATCAGCACGACGACGATCATCGCCGGCTCCTTGACCTTGATGACGAAGCTGGCGAGGAAGGCGACCATCATCGCCGCGCCGATCAGTCCGAACCACAGTTTCATCGCAGCGTTCTCCCGGGGTCAATTCGAGGCCTGGACCGCCTTGACGAGCCAGCGCGCCGTGCGCAGCAGCCGCGCGTCGTCGCCACGGCGGCCGACCAGCTGCACGCCGATCGGCAGGCCGTTCTCGCCATGCAGCAGCGGCAGGCTCAGGCTCGGCAGGCCGAGGAAGGTCCACAGCGTGCACATCAACGGGTCGCCGGTAGACGCCAGGCCCTTCGGCGCCGTGCCCAGGGTGGCCGGCGTGACGATGGCGTCGAAGTGCTCGAACACCGTCTCCATCGCCTCCAGCAGCACCGGCACGCGCGCCAGCGCCCGGCGGTGCTCGACGGCCGCCACGCGCCGGCCGCGCTCGATCTGCTCGCGCAGCGACGCCGACAGCTGGTCGCGCCCGCGCTGATACTCGGCCTCGAACGAGCCGGCGATCTCCGCCTCCATCACCGTGCGGTGCCAGTCGACCGCGTCGGCGGCGGTCGACGGCAGCTCGAACGGCGCGATGCGGCCGGCAAGCAGTTCGATCAGTTCGCCGAAGGCGGCCTGCGCATCGGGGGCGATCCGGTCCCAGAACGGCGTCGCCACCCAGGCCAGCGTCGGCGGCAGCGGCGGATCGCTGGCCACCAGCTTGCTGAGCGGCGGCGTCGCGCGCGGGCGGGTCAGCGGGTCGTCCGGGTCGTGGCCGGCCAGCACCTCGGCCAGCAGCGCAACGTCGTCGAGCGAGCGGCCGAAGACGCCCACCGCGTCGAACGACGGCGACTGCGTCAGCACGCCGGTGCGCGGGATCAGCCCGGCGCTCGGCTTGAAGCCGTAGACGCCGCAGAACGATGCCGGCCGGATCACCGAGCCGTTGGTCTGCGTGCCCACGGCCAGCGGCACCATGCCGGCGGCCACCGCCGCGGCCGAGCCGCTCGACGAGCCGCCCGGCGTGTGCGCCGGGTCGTGCGGGTTGCGGGTCTTGCCCGGCGCGTAGGTGGCGAGTTCGGTCGTCACCGTCTTGCCCATCACGAGGGCGCCGGCGGCGCGCAGCCGGCGCACCAGCACCGCGTCGTCGCGTGGCATCCGGCCGGCGTGCAGCACGGTGCCGTCCTCGGTCGGCATGTCGCCGGTGTCGATGACGTCCTTCAGGCCGACCGGCACGCCGTGCAACGGGCCGAAGGCCTGGCCGGCCGCGCGCAGGTCGTCGGCATCGTCGGCCTGGCGCAGCAGGTGCGCGCGGTCGAGGTGCACCCAGGCCTGCACCTGCGGCTCGACCTCGTCGACACGCGCCAGCAGCGCGTTGGCATAGTCGACGGCGGAGACCTCGCCGGCGGCGAGGCGGTCGCGGACCTCGACGGCACGGAGCGTCGCGCACGGGTGGTCGGCGGGCGTCATCGGCTGTACAGCACCTCGGGCAGCCACTCGACGAGGGCCGGGAAGACGTAGATCGCGGCCATCGCGACGAAGACCATGGACACGAAGGGCAGACAGCCCTTGAAGATCGTCGCCAGCAGCACTTGCGGCGGCGCGACCCCCTTGAGGTAGTAGGCCGACATCGCCATCGGCGGCGTCAGGAAGGAGGTCTGCAGGTTCAGCGCGACGAGGATGCCGAAGAAGATCGGGTCGACGCCGAAGTGCCCCAGCAGCGGCAGGAAGATCGGCACGAAGATGATGATGATCTCGCTCCACTCCAGCGGCCAGC
>CALJUI010000127.1 GCA_937975735.1 uncultured Rubrivivax sp. | reverse complement strand
ACCCAGATGTGGCCGTCGGCGGCGTTGAAGGTGAAGCTGAAGACCGTCGAGCCGATCAGGATGAACATCACGAAGGTCGCGAGCTTGGTCGTGTTCTCCAGCGCCTGGCGAAGCAGTTTGAAGCTGAGCTTGCCGCGCGCGGTGGCCATGATCAGCGCGCCGAGCGCACCCATCGCGCCGCCTTCGGTCGGCGTGGCCACGCCGAGGAAGATCGTGCCCAGCACCAGGAAGATCAGCACCAGCGGCGGGATCAGCACGAAGGTCACCTGCTGCGCCAGTCGCGACAGCAGGCCCAGGCCGAGCAGCTTGTCGATCAGCGACAGGGCCAGCGCCAGGAAGGCGCCGACCGTCATCGACATGATGAAGACCTCGTCGCCGGGCGCCGGCGTCGAGCGCTCCAGCCACGGGTTCATGATGCTCTCGTGCACCTGCGCCCAGCCCCAGCCGGCCAGGCCGCAGATCGCCAGCAGCAGCACCAGCGAGACGTGGCCGCTGGCGCCGTTCTTCTCGCGGTAGATGCGCGCCTCGACCGGCAGCGGCGGCACCCACTTGGGCCGCACGATGGCCACCGCGACGACGAACAGGATGTACAGCCCGACCAGCAGCAGGCCCGGGATCAGCGCGCCGGCGTACATGTCGCCGACCGAGCGACCGAGCTGGTCGGCCAGCACGATCAGCACCAGCGACGGCGGGATCGCCTGCGCCAGCGTGCCCGAGGCCGTGATCGTGCCGGTGGCGATCGTGCGGTTGTAGCCGTAGCGCAGCATGATCGGCAGCGAGATCAGGCCCATCGAGATCACCGCGGCGGCAACGACGCCGGTGGTCGCGGCCAGCAGCGCGCCGACCAGCACGACGGCGACCGCCAGGCCACCGCGCACCGGGCCGAAGACCTGGCCGACGGTCTCCAGCAGCGCCTCGGCCATGCCGGAGCGCTCGAGGATGATTCCCATCAGCGTGAAGAACGGGATCGCCAGCAGCGTGTCGTTCTTCATGATGCCGAACACGCGCAGCGGCAGGGCACCGAAGAGGTTTTCCGGGAACAGCCCGACTTCCATGCCGATGAAGCCGAACAGCAGCCCGGTGGCCGCCAGTCCGAAAGCCACCGGGATGCCGGTGAGCAGGAAGAACAGCAGCCCCGCGAACATCAGCGGGACGAAGTTGGCACCGATGAACTCGATCACGACCGCGCCCCTTGCTGCGACTTCGCGGCCTGCGCCGCACTGGCATCCTGCTCGGCCTGGGCCGCCATCTCCTCGACGAACTCCTCCTCGGCCGACTTCTCGTGGCCGAAGCTGAAGGGCTCGTCACGTGCGCCGGTCAGGAAGGCGATCCGCTTGATCAGCTCGGAAATGCCTTGCGCCAGCAGCACGCCGAAGCCGACCGGGATCAGCATGATCACGGGCCAGCGGATCAGCCCGCCGGCGTTCTCGCTCATCTCGCCGGAGACGTAGGCGCGCATGAAGAAGGGCCAGGACAGGTAGATCAGGATCACGCACAGCGGGATCAGGAAGACCGCGATGCCCAACGCGTCGATGATCGCGTTGGTGCGCTTGCTCAGCCGCGACGCGATGAAGTCGATGCGCACGTGGCCGTTGTGCAGGAAGACGTAGGCCGCCGCGAGCATGAACACGGCGGCGAACAGGTACCACTGGATCTCGAGGTAGGCGTTCGAGCCGATGCTGAAGGCCTTGCGCATGATCGCGTTGCCGGCGCTGATCAGCACCGTGGCCAGCACCAGCCACATCGCGAGCTTGCCGATCAGGTCGTTGACCCAGTCGATTCCTCGAGACAACTTCAACAGTGCGCCCATGGGCCAGCCTCCGAACGGGTTTGCGGCGATTGTAGGGAGCGCTCGAACCGGCTCTGCGGCGGTTTATACGGATGGGCGGCGCTGCAGCGACTGGGCAGCGACGTACAGCCGCGTGCTGCGCGCGCCGGATCGGCAGAAGACTAGGATCGGGCGCGGCAGCTCGGCGAGCAGCGCCGCGAAGGCTTCGATCTCTTGCGGCGACTGGTAGGCGCCATTCACCGGCAGGAAGCGGTACTCGAGGCCGGCGGCACGCGCCGCCTCGGACACGTCGGCATGGGTCGGCTGGTCCGGGCCGTGCTCGAAGTCGGGCCGGTTGTTGATCACGCTGCGAAAGCCTGCGCGTGCCGCCTCGGCCATGGCCGCGGCGTCGAGCTGGGGAGCAACGTAGACGTCCTCGGCCACCGGCCGGATCGGGAGATGGCTCGTGATCATCGCGCCAACGCCTGCTTGACGGCGGCAGAGACCAGGGCCATGTCGGCCTGCCCGCCCAGCCGCGCCTTGGCCGCGGCCATCGTCCGACCCATGTCGCCGGGGCCGGCTGCGCCGAGCTCGGCCACCAGCGCCGCGACCTGCGATTGCACCTCGTCGGCGCTCAAGCGCTGCGGCAGGTAGGTGTCCAGCACCTTCATCTCGGCGGCTTCCTTGTCGGCCAGGTCCTGCCGGCCGCCCTGGACGAAGGCCGCGATCGAGTCCTTGCGCTGCTTGACCAGCTTGTCGACGATGCCGATCACCGCGGCGTCGTCGAGGGTGACCCGATCGTCGACCTCGCGCTGCTTGATGGCCGCGAGCAGCAGGCGGATCGTGCCCAGGCGCTCGGTCTCGCGTGCGCGCATCGCCGTCTTCATGTCTTCCTGGATGCGTTCTTTCAAGGACATGTTCCTGATCCTCAAAGGCAAAAAGCCCGCATCGGCATTCCGTGCGGGCTTGGCGTCGGACGACGGCCACAGCGGCCCGGACGGGCGCCGGGCAGCGGGCTCAGTACAGCTTCTTCGGCAGCTGCATGCTGCGCACGCGCTTGTAGTGGCGCTTCACCGCCGCCGCCTTCTTGCGCTTGCGTTCCGCCGTCGGCTTCTCGTAGAACTCGCGCGCACGCAGCTCGGTCAGCAGCCCCATCTTCTCGATGGTGCGCTTGAATCGACGCAGGGCGACGTCGAACGGCTCGTTCTCTTTGACGCGGATCGTGGTCATGTAGGGCGGGCCAAACTCGCTGGCCATTTCTCGGGAAAGACAGCGATTCTAACCCGGATCCCGGCGGGCCGACAAGGCGAGGGCACAGGCCATCGCGCTGGCCCAGGCCCACTGGAAGTTGTAGCCGCCGAGCCAGCCGGTCACGTCGACGACCTCCCCGATGAAGTACAGGCCCGGGACGCGGCGGCTTTCCATCGTGCCGCCGTCGAGCGCTCGGGTGTCGACGCCGCCCGCGGTCACCTCGGCCTTGCGCCAGCCCTCGCTGCCGGTCGGCATCACCGTCCAGCGCGTCAGCACCTGCGCCAGGCGATTCAGGTCGCGGTCGCGGCACTCGGGCATCGGCGTCGCCGGGTCGATCGCCAGCGTGGCCGGGAACGCCTGCGCCAGGCGCTGCGGCAGCCAGTCGGCGAGCTGGTTGCCGAGCTGTCGGCGCGAGCCGGCCTTGGCCGCGGGCAGCGCCGACTCGAGCCCGGCACCGGGGGCGAGGTCGATCAGCAAGGGCTCGCCCGGTGTCCAATAGCTCGAGATCTGCAGCACCGCCGGACCGCTCAGGCCCCGGTGGGTAAACAGCAGGTCTTCGACGAAGGCGCCGGCCCGGCGCCCGCGGCCAGCGCGGATACCGACCTCCAGCGAAAGACCGGCGAGCGAAGCGAACGGCGCCCAGGCGTCGGCGTCGAAGGTCAGCGGCACGAGCGCCGGCCGAGGCTCGACGATCCGATGGTCGAACTGGCGCGCCAGGCGATAGCCGAAGTCGCTGGCGCCGATCTTCGGGATCGACAGCCCGCCGGTGGCCACCACCAGTTGCGGCGCAGCCACCGCCCCGGCCGCCGTGTCGAGCTCGAAGCCGGCGGCGCTCCGGCGCACCGATTGCACGGCGCAGGGTTGGCGGCGGACCACTGCGCCGGCGTCGCACTCGCCCAGCAGCAGCTGGATGATCGCCTCGCTGGTGCTGTCGCAGAAGAGCTGGCCGCGGTGCTTCTCGTGGAAGGCGATGCCGTGGCGTCGCACCAGGTCGATGAAGCGCTCGCTGGGATAGCGGGCCAGCGCGGAGCGGCAGAAGTCCCGGTTGTCGGACAGGAACTGGCCGGGCCCGACGTCGAGGTTGGTGAAGTTGCAGCGGCCACCGCCGGAGATCCGGACTTTCTCGGCGACCTTCGGCGAGTGGTCCAGCAGCAGCACGCGCAGACCGCGCTGACCGGCGACGCCGGCGGCAAACAGCCCGGCCGCGCCGGCGCCGACGACGATCGCGTCATAGCACTCCACGGCAGGGATTATCCGGGCCGCGAATGAGGGGGCCGCAGGCTTGGGCAGCGCTTAACATCACACCGACAAACTAGGGGTGCCTCCACACATCCGATCCCCAGGGCTTGATCTGATGTCCATGGCACACCACGATCGAAAGCGTCCGTCCTGATCCGCCTCGTCGAGCCCTGATGCACCCTGCGTCGTCCATCCTGTCCGCCGAGACCCTCGGCGCGCTGATCGCGCCCGTCTGGTCGGACTTGCTCGCTCGCCAGGGCGCGATGTGGACGGTGAAGGATGCCGACAGCGGACGCTACGAGTGGGTCGATCCGGCCTTCGCCCGATGGCTCGGCCGCAGCGCCGGCGAGGTCGCCGGCCACGGCGACGCCGAGCTGTTCGACGGCGCGATCGCGACGGCGCTGCGCGCCGCCGAGCTGACCGCCGGCAGCCACGACGGCGTGCTGGCCAGCGAGCATCGCTTCGAGCACGCTGGCGCGCGCCACGATTTCCTGGTCCTGCGCTCGTTGGGCACCGATCCGGCCGGCGGTGCGCGCCGCATCGTCAGCGTCTGGCTCGACCAGCAGGCGGCGCGCCAGAAGGACGCGCAGCTCAAGGCGGCCCTGGCGCAGCTCGAGCAGCAGCAGCGTGCCAACGAGCAGCTTCGCCACGAGGTCCACGACCAGCAGTTGCGCGACGCCGACTCCGGGCTCTACACCCGCGGGCATTTCGAGGACCAGTTCCGGCGCGAGGTCGACCTGTCCACGCGCGAACACCGCGAGTTCGCCATCGTGCGGATCGACATCGACCCACCCAGCGACGCCGTGCGCGCGCTCGGCGAGCCGGCGCAGGCGCGCATCCTCGCGACGATGGGTCAGCTGCTGCGCAGCAACACGCGTGCGATGGACGCCTCGTGCCGCTTCGACGACGGGCACTTCGCGGTGCTGCTGTCGGGCGTCGGCCTGGCGACCGCCCACGCGCGGATGGAGGGCCTGCGCCGCCAGTGCGCGACGCAGATCGTCGTCGTCGACGGACAGGACCTCGGCTTCAGCGTGTCGATGGGCGTGGCGAGCTTCCCGCACACCGCCCATTCGCAGGAGGAGCTGATGGCGGCCTGCACCGCCGCGCTGGCCGAGGCCAAGCGCCGCGGCGGCAACCACGTGACGCTGGCCAGCATCCGCTTCGACGCCGGCTGAGCCGGCACCGCGGGATCAGATCACCGCGCGCGCGCCCATGTACGCGGCGAGCGCGAACAACGCCACCGCGAACACCCGCTTGAGCCGGCCGACGTCGGTGCGGTGCGCCGTGCGGGCGCCGATCGGCGCGAAGCTGACGCTGGCCAGCGCGATGACGGCCAGCGCCGGCAGGTAGAGGTAGCCCACCGCGCCCGGCAGCGCCGCCGGCAGGTCGCGCCCGGCGACCAGGTAGCCGGCGGTGTTGGACAGCGCGATGGGGAAGCCGAGTGCGGCGCTGGTGCCGACCGCGTGGCGGATCGGCACGTTGCACCAGACCATGAAGGGCACCGACATGAAGGCGCCGCCGGCGCCGACCAGGCCGGACAGCGCGCCGATCGCCGCGCCAACGCCCGTCTGCCCGGCGGCGCCGGGCATCTGCCGGCTCGGCTTGGGCTTGCGGTCGCGCAGCATCTGCACCGCCGCGAAGCCGATGAACAGGGCGAAGAACAGCGCCAGCCCGCGGCCCTTGAACAGCGCGAAGATGCCGGCGCCCGAGATCAGGCCGCCGATCACCAGCCCGGGCGCCAGGCCACGCACCAGCGGCCATCGCACCGCGCCCAGCCGGTGGTGCGCACGCACGCTCGACAGCGAGGTGAACAGGATCGTCGCCATCGAGGTGGCGATCGCCATCTTCACCGCCAACCCCGGATCGACGCCGCGGCCGCTGAGGATGGCGGTCAGGAAGGGCACCATGATCATGCCGCCGCCGATGCCCAGCAGCCCGGCGAGGAAGCCGGACATCACGCCCAGCGCCAGCAGTTCGGCGATCAGCGTCGCGTGCCCGGCCATCAGGTGGCGAGCCGCTTGCTCACGGCACGCCACTCGGCGGCGGTCACCGGGGTGATCGACAGCCGGTTGCCCCGCTGCAGCACGCGCATCGTCGCGAGCTCGGGCGCCTGGCGCATATCGGCCAGCGGCAGCAGACGCGTCTTGCGGCGCAGGCGAACGTCGATCTGCAGCCAGCGCGGCGCGTCGGCGCTCGCCTTCGGGTCGAAGTAGGGGCTGGCAGGATCGAACTGCGTGGCGTCGGGGGCGAGGCCGCCGGCGATCTCGGCCAGCCCGGCGATGCCCGGCTGGGGGCATGAGGAGTGGTAGAACAGCACGCCGTCGCCGGGGCGCATCGCGTCGCGCATGAAGTTGCGCGCCTGATAGTTGCGCACGCCGGTCCAGGGCAGGGTCTGGCCAGGCGCGGCGGCGAGGTCATCGATCGAGCACTCGTCGGGCTCGCTCTTCATCAGCCAGTATTGCGCCATGGGAATCGGTGGGGTGTCCGCCGTGCACCGTGAGCCGCATTCCTGAACCCTCGGGGAAGTTCAGGTGGGCGAGGTCAGCAAGGCTTCGGGTTCATCTGACGCGAGACGATCACACCTGCCGAGACATTTTCCAAGCCCTGGCTCAATGAGCATCGGTTCAAGGAAATATAGGACTCACGCGTACACGACGGACGGACTCATTCTAGGTCACCGCCGCCCGGTACGCATGCCAGCTGGCGTGACCGATCACCGGCCCGGCGACGAGCAGCCCGGCGAAGCCCGGCAGCATCGACAGCACGACGATGACCGTGATCAACGCCCCCCACCACAGCATCACGCCGGTCTGCGTCAGCACCAGCCGCAGGCTGGTCAGTCCGGCAGTGATCGCGTCGGTCTGGCGATGCAGGATCATCGGGATCGAGATCACGCTGACCGCGAAGATCAGCCCGGCGAAGACCGCGCCGACGCCGACCCAGGCGACGATGAAGCCGATGTTCTGCGGGTCGAGCAGCGCGAGCAGCGAGCCCTTCAGATCCGGCATGCCGTCGAAGCTGACCGCGAAGATGACGAGCGTTGCCCGGCCCCAGAGCATCTCCAGCACGAGCAGCACGAAGCCGAAGATGCCGAGCTGCGCGGTGCGCGTGTCCCAGGCCAGCAGCGAATCGCCGAAGTCCGGCGTCTCGCCGTTCTCCAGCCGCTGGCTGGTGCGGTACAGGCCCAGGCACAGGAAGGGGCCCATCAGCAGGAAGCCGGCCGACAGCGCCATCACGTAGGCCGGTGCCGCCTCGTACATCTTCAGCAAGGCCCAGCCCATTGCGACGAAGCAGGCGCCATAGAACAGGCCGATGAAGGGCGCGCGCCGGAAGTCGCGCCAGCCGAGCGCCAGCCAGCGCAGTGGATCGGTGAAGCGCAGCGTCCGCAACTCGATCGAGAACGCGCTGCCCGAGGGGGCGGCGCCGGTGTCTTCGTTCGTCATCCCGACAAGCCTACGACGCCGCCGCGGCCGCGTCCATCGGGGATCAGCGCGGGCGGCGCAGCCGGCGCAGTTCGTCGACGATCAGCAGCACCGCGCCGAGCGTGATCGCGCTGTCGGCGACGTTGAAGCTCGGGAAGTAGGCCCCGGCATAGTGCAGCTGGATGAAGTCGATCACGTGGCCGTGCGCGAGCCGGTCGATCACGTTGCCGATCGCCCCGCCCAGGATCATCGCCAGCGCGAAGCAGAACAGGCGCTGCGTCGGGTGCCCGCGCAGCATCCAGACGATGAACACCGACGCGATCGCCGCGATGCCGACGAAGAACCATCGCTGCCAGCCGCCGGCGCCGGCCAGGAAGCTGAACGCCGCACCCGGGTTGTGCGCCCGCACGAGATTGAAGAACGTCGTGATGCGCTGGCTGTCGCCGAGTTCGAACGCGCCGGTGATCCAGCTCTTGCTGAGCTGGTCCAGCACCACCACCCCGACCGCCAGCGCCAGCCAGACGCCGAGCCCCGGCGCGCCGCGCCCGTCCATCAGGCCACCGCGCGCACTTCGCCGGCGCCGTGCAGGTTGTCCATGCAGCGCCCGCAGATCGTCGGGTGCGCCGCATCGGCGCCGACGTCGGCCCGCCAGTGCCAGCAACGCTCGCACTTGGCGGCGGACGACGGCATCACCTCGACCGCCAGTTCCGCGCCCGGCTTCAGCGTCGCCGCCGAGGTGATGAAGACGAACTTCAGGTCGTCGCCGAGCGAGGCGAGCAGCGCGTGGTCCTCGGGCGGCGCGGTGATCGTCAGTTCGGCCTGCAGCGACGAGCCGACGCCGCCGGCACCGCGCACCGCCTCGATCTCCTTGTTGGCGAGTTCCCGGATCGTGCGGATGCGCGCCCACTTGGCCAGCAGCGCGGCGTCCGGGGTGTCGAACTCGGCATAGGTCTCGACGAAGATCGATGCGCTGTCGCCGAAGGTCGCCCAGGCTTCCTCGGCGGTGAAGCTGAGGAAGGGCGCCATCCAGCGCAGCATTGCATGCGTGATGCGCCACAGTGCGGTCTGCGCGCTGCGCCGCGCCAGGCTCTTCGGCGCGGTCGTGTACAGGCGGTCCTTCAGCACGTCGAGGTAGAAGGCGCCGAGGTCTTCCGAGCAGTAGACCTGAAGCTTCGCGACCACCGGGTGGAACTCGTACACCTCGTAGTGCGCCAGCACCTCCTGCTGGAACTGCGCGGCGCGGGCGATCGCGTAGCGGTCGATCTCGAGCAACTCCGCCGGCGGCACGGCGTCGGTCGCCGGGTCGAAGTCGCTGGTGTTGGCGAGCAGGAAGCGCAGCGTGTTGCGGATGCGCCGGTAGGCGTCGACCACGCGGGCGAGGATCTTGTCGTCGCCGGCGATGTCGCCCGAATAGTCCGACGCGGCTACCCACAGCCGGATGATCTCGGCGCCGAGCGTCGAACTCACCTTCTGCGGCTCGATACCGTTGCCGAGCGACTTGCTCATCTTGCGGCCTTGGCTGTCGACGGTGAAGCCGTGCGTCAGCAGGCCGCGGTAGGGCGCGCGGCCATACAGCGCGCAGGCCAGCAGCAGCGAGCTGTGGAACCAGCCGCGGTGCTGGTCGTGGCCCTCGAGGTAGAGGTCGGCCTCGGGGCCCTCGGCGTGGAAGCCGCCGGGGTGGCTGCCGCGCAGCACGTGCCAGAAGGTCGAGCCCGAATCGAACCAGACCTCGAGGATGTCGCTGCTCTTCGTGTAGTGCGGCGCGTCCTCGGCGCCCAGGATGTCCTCGACGGTCGCGCGGCTCCAGGCCTCGATGCCGCCGGCTTCGACGATGTCGGCCGCCTGGTCGAGGATGGCCATCGTGCGCGGGTGCAGCTCGCCCGAGTCCTTGTGCAGGAAGAACGGCAGCGGCACGCCCCAGCTGCGCTGGCGCGAGATGCACCAGTCGGGCCGGTTGGCGATCATGTCGCGCAGCCGGGCGCGGCCGTTCTCCGGGTAGAAGCCGGTCTGGTCGATCGCGTCCAGCGCCATCTGGCGCAGCGTGCGCGGCGCCTTGTCCTTCGTGAAGACACCCTCGCCCTCGTCCATGCGGATGAACCACTGCGCCGCGGCGCGGTAGATCACCGGGCTCTTGTGCCGCCAGCAGTGCGGGTAGCTGTGCGTCAGTCCCTCGGTGGCGAAGAGCCGGCCGGCGCGCTTGAGCGCGTCGATGATGACCGGCACCGCCTTCCAGATGGCCTGGCCGCCGAACAGCGGGAAGTCGGCGGCGTAGGCGCCGTCGCCCTGCACCGGGTTCAGGATGTCGTCGTATTTCAGGCCGTGCTGGACGCAGGAGTTGAAGTCGTCCAGGCCGTAGGCCGGCGAGCTGTGCACGATGCCGGTGCCGTCGTCGGCGGTCGCGTAGTCGGCCAGATAGACCGGGCTCGGGCGGTCATATCCCGGGTCGACATGGGCCAGCGGGTGCTTGAAATGGATGCCGCCAAGCTTCTCGCCGATGACAGTCGCGCGCACCGTGCCTTCCAGCCCGTAGCGCGCCAGGCAGGTCTCGACCAGCGACGCGGCCAGCACCAGCAGGCCGCGCTCGGTGTCGACCAGCGAGTACTCGATCGTCGGGTTCAGGTTCAGCGCCTGGTTGGCGGGGATCGTCCACGCGGTGGTGGTCCAGATCACCGCAATGGCGTCCTTGTCGAGGGCCGTCAGGCCGAAGGCGCTGGCCAGCCGCTCGGGCTCGGCGCAGAGGAAGCCGACATCCAGCGTCTGGCTCTTCTTGTCGGCGTACTCGATTTCGAACTCGGCCAGCGAACTGCCGCAATCGAAGCACCAGTAGACGGGCTTCAAGCCCCGGTAGACGAAACCGCGCTCGATCACGCGCTTGAAGGCGCGGATCTCGCCGGCCTCGTTGCCCGGGTCCATCGTCGCGTAGCGGTGGGCCCAGTCGCCGAGCACGCCCAGGCGCTTGAAGTCGGCCATCTGCAGCGCGATCTGCTCGGTGGCGTAGGCGCGGCTCCTGGCCTGCATGTCGTCGCGGCTCAGGTGGCGGCCGTGCGCTTTCTCGATCGCGTTCTCGATCGGCAGGCCGTGGCAGTCCCAGCCGGGCACGTACTGCGCGTCGAAGCCCTTGAGCTGGCGCGCCTTGACGATCATGTCCTTGAGCACCTTGTTGACGGCGTGGCCCATGTGGATCGCGCCGTTGGCGTAGGGCGGGCCGTCGTGCAGCACGAACAGCGGCGCGCCGCGGCGCGCCTCGCGCAGGCGCTGGTAGCGGCCGCTGTCCTCCCACTGCCGGATCCACGCCGGCTCGCGCTTGGCGAGGTCGCCGCGCATCGGGAAGGGCGTGTCGGGCAGGTTCAGGGTCTTGCGGTAGTCGGTCATGGCGTCGGGGCTGCGCGGGGCAGCGGTCGAGTCGGGAGGGTCCGGAGAGGGGCGCCGCGAGGGCGGCGCGGGCGGCGGTTCAGCCGCGCTTCAGACGCGCGTGACCAGAATTCGATCACGGGTCGTCTGACGCCGGGTCGCGGCAAAGCCGCGCGGCACGGACGACGAATACGGATTTGGCGCCATGGGTCGATTCTAGCGACGCCGGGCTGGTGCAGGCATCGATGGAACTCCAGGGCTGGCAAGGGTGGTGGGTGGCCGGTGTGCTGTGTGCGCTGGCCGCGCCAGCCACGGCGCAGACGGCGGCGACACCGCCATCGGACCGGTTCGAAGGCGCTGTCGGCCTGATGGCCGCCTGGCGCCCGGAATACTCGGGCGCCGATCGGCATTCGCTCAGCCTCGTGCCGGCGGGCTTCATCCGCTACGGGCGGATCACGATCTCCGGCGCCGGCGGCTTCACGACGCGCCGCGACGACGATGTCGAGCGCGGCCTGACCGCCAGTCTGATCCAACGCCAGAATTTCAAGCTCGGCCTGTCCTTGCGCTACGACAACGGCCGTCGCGAGTCGAGCAGTACCGCGCTGACGGGCATGGGCGATATCGGCCGCACGGTCCGTGCGCGGGTGCTGATGCGCTGGATGCCGGACGAGCACTGGACGCTGTCGGCCAGCTCCAGCCTGGATGCGCTGGGCAATGGCGGAGGCTACGTCAGCGACGTCGGCCTCGCGCGCGAGTGGCGGCTGTCGCCGCGCAGCACGCTGCAGCTCGGCGCCGCGGTGACCTTCGCCGGCGACCGGTACCTGCAGACCTGGTACGGCGTGACGGCGGAGCAGTCGCTGCGGTCGGGCTATCCGGAGTACGAGCCGGAGGAGGGCATGCGCGATGTCGCCGCCGGCCTGACGCTGCGCACCGAGTTCAGCCGTGAGTGGGCCGGCTTCGTCGGTTTCAGCGCCAGTCGCCTGGTCGGCGCCGCCGCAAGGAGCCCGCTCGTCAAGCAGCCCGGCAGTTGGACGGCGAGCAGCGGCCTGGTCTGGCGCTTCTGAGCCTGGCCTAGCGCTCGGCGAACCAGTGCCGGGCGTCCTCGACGTCCTGGGCGATGCCGGCGCGCAGCGCCTCGATCGAGCCGTAGTGCCGCTCGTCGTGCAGCTTGTGCGGCAGCTCGACGCGGATGCAGTGGCCGTAGCCGCCGTCGGTGCCGAGCGCGGCCGGCCAATCCAGGCAGTGCACTTCGAGCAGCATCCGGCCGGCGTCCTCCACCGTCGGGCGCACGCCGAGGCTGGCCACCGCCGGCAGCGGCTTGGCGGCCAGGCCATGCACGCGCGCGACGAAGATGCCCATCGCCGCCGGTCGCGCATGCGGGAAGCGCAGGTTCAGCGTGCGGAAGCCGAGGTCGCGTCCGAGCTTGCGACCGTGCACGACTCGACCGCTGATCGCGTAAGGGCGGCCGAGCAGGTTCGCCGCCTGGTCCATGTCGCCGGCGGCCAGCGCGGCGCGCACCGCCGAGCTCGACACGCGCTGCCCGTGCACCTCGTAGCTCTGCATCCGCGCGACGTCGAAGCCCTGTCGGTCGCCGGCGGCGTCGAGCAGCGCATAGTCGCCGGCGCGCTTGGCGCCGAAGCGGAAGTCGTCGCCGACGAGCACGTAGCGCGCGCGCAGCGATTGCAGCAGCACGCGATCGATGAAGTCGTGCGGCGACAGCGCGGCCAGCGCGGCGTCGAAGCGAAGCAGCGCCACCCGGTCGAGGCCGCAGCGGGCCAGCTCGGCCAGCTTGTCGCGCAGCGGCGCGATCCGCGCCGGCGCGGCCGGCGCGCCGCGCGCGGCGAAGAAGTCGCGCGGGTGCGGTTCGAAGGTCAGCACACAGCTCTGCAGGCCGCGGTGCCGCGACTCGTTGACCAGCAGCGCGAGCATCGCCTGATGCCCGCGGTGCACGCCGTCGAAGCTGCCGATCGTCAGCGCGCAAGCGGCGTCGGCGGGGGACAGGCCTCGCTGGATCTGCATCGGGCGATTATCGCCAGCCGGTCTCAGCCGAGGTCCTGCGGATCGACCCAGGCCCAGGCGCCGGGCGCCAGCGTGGGCGGCAGCACGAGGCCGGCGAAGGCGCTGCGGTGCAGCGCCTCGACGCGGTTGCCGGCTGCCGCGACCATGCGCTTGACCTGGTGGTACTTGCCTTCGGTCAGTGCGAGTCGCAGCGACCGCTCGCCGGTGCGCACGACCTCGGCAGCGCACACCGGTGCGGGCTCGCCGTGCAACTGCACGCCGTCGCGCAGCGCCGCGAGCTGGCCGTCGCTCACCAAGTGGCGGGCCGTCACCTCGTAGACCTTGGGCACCCGCTTGCGCGGTGAGGTGAGCCGGTGCAGCAGCGCGCCGTCGTCGGTGAGCAGCAGCAGCCCGGTGGCATCGACGTCGAGCCGGCCGACCGGCTGCACGCCGCGCCGGCGCAGCGGCAGCGGCAGCAGCTCGAGCACGCTGGGGTGTTCGCGCGGCTCGCGCGAGCACTCGTGGCCGGCCGGCTTGTGCAGCATCACGATCGCCGGCGCGCGGCGTGGCCACTCGACGCCGTCGACCTCGAAGCGGTCGACCTCGTCGCCGATCTCCTCGCCGGGCTCGTCGATCGTGCGACCGCCGACGCGCACGCGGCCGGCCAGGCACAGCGCGGTGCACTCGCGGCGCGTGCCGAAACCCTGGGAGAAAAGCAGTCGATCCAAGTGCATGGGCCGCGAGCATAGAGCGTCCGCGGCTGGCGCCCTTACGATGCGCGCCATGCCCCGCCCGAACCGCCTGCCCTGCAGCCGCTTCCTGCACGCTCCCGGCCCGACCCGCGTGCCCGACGAGGTGCTCGACGCGATGCACCGCCAGCCGATGGACCTGGCTGATCCGCGCGTGATGGACAACGTGCATGCGGTCGAGGCGGGCCTGCGCTGGCTGATCGGCGACCCGGCCGCCGCGCTGTACCTGTACGCGAGCAACGGCCATGGCGCCTGGGAGGCGGTGGCGCAGAACCTGCTCGCGCCGGGGCAGTGCGCGCTGGTGCCGGGCACCGGCCACTTCTCCGAATCGTGGGCGCAGCAAACCGAGGCGCTCGGCCACCGCGTGCAGCGCACGCCCTGGCGCGAAGGCCGGCCGATCGACCTCGACGCGCTGCGCGACGCACCGCGCGACGACACCGCGCACGAGATCGCCGCCGTCTTCATCGTGCACACCGACACCGCCAGCGGCGTCACCAGCGACATCGATCCACTCCGCCGCGTGATCGACGAGGCCGGCCATCGGGCGCTGCTCGTCGTCGACGCGGTGGCCTCGCTCGGCGCGGCGCCGATCGCGATGGCCACGCAGCGCATCGACGTGCTGATCGGCGCGTCGCAGAAGGGCCTGATGTGCCCGCCGGGGCTGGCCTTCGTCGCCGCCAACGAGGCGGCCACCGCGCACGCGCGCGCCAATCCGGCGCCGCGCTTCTACTGGGACTGGGGCCGGCGTGCCGGCGAGCAGTCGTACCAGAAGTTCTGCGGCACGCCGCCGCTGACCCTGCTGCAGGGCGTCGAGGCCGGGCTTGCGCTGCTGCGCGCCGAAGGCCTGCCGGCGGTGCACGCCCGCCATCGCCGGCTGGCGGCGGTGGTGCACGCCGCGGTCCAGGCCTGGTCGCGCGAAGGCGCGCTCGACTTCTTCTGCCCGGACCCGGCAGCGCGCTCGGTGTCGGTGACGACGATCCGCACCGCGCCCGGCGTGGACCCCGACGCGATCCGTCGCACCGCGCGCGAGGCCTTCGACGTCAGCATCGCCGGCGGCCTGGGCCCGCTGGCCGGTCGCGCGTTCCGCATCGGCCACCTGGGTGACCTGAACCTGCCGACGGTCTTCGGCGCGCTGGCCGGCGTCGAGGCGACGCTGACCGCGCTCGGGGTGCCTTATGGCCGCGACGGCCTGGCCTGCGCGATCGCCCGCGCCGCGTCGGACACCAGCGCCGGGCCCTTGTAGATCAGCCCGGTGTAGATCTGCACCAGGTCGGCGCCTGCGGCGACCTTCGCCGCCGCGTCGGCCCCGCTCATCACGCCGCCGACGCCGATGATCGGGAAGCCCGCGCCCAGCGCCTCGCGGAGCTGGCCGATGACCCGGTTGCTCGCCTCGCGCACCGGCGCGCCGGACAGGCCGCCGGTCTCCTCGGCATGCGGCAGGCCGCGCACCGCGTCGCGCGCGGTCGTCGTGTTGGTGGCGATGACGCCGTCGACGCCGTTCTTCTTCAGCGTCGCGGCGATCACGCCGACCTGCGCCGGCTCGAGGTCCGGCGCGATCTTGACGAACATCGGCACCTGGCGGCGGTGCTGCCGCTGCAGTTCGCCGCGGCGGGCCTGCAGCGCCGACAGCAGCGCGTCGAGTGCGGCGTCGCTCTGCAGCGCGCGCAGGTTCTGCGTGTTCGGGCTCGAGATGTTGACCGTCACGTAGTCGGCGTGCGGGTAGACGCCGGCCAGTCCGATCAGGTAGTCGTCGACCGCCGACTCGATCGGCGTCGCGGCGTTCTTGCCGATGTTCAGGCCGAGGATGCCGCCGGCGCGGCGGAAGCTCGTCGCGCGCTGCACGTTGGCGACGAAGGCGTCGAGCCCTTCGTTGTTGAAGCCGAGCCGGTTGATCAGCGCGTCGGCCTGCGGTAGCCGGAACATGCGCGGCTTCGGGTTGCCCGGCTGGGGCCTCGGCGTCACCGTGCCGACCTCGATGAAGCCGAAGCCCATCGCGCCGAGGCCGTCGATGCAGCGGCCGTTCTTGTCGAGCCCGGCGGCCAGCCCGATCCGGTTCGGGAACCTCAGGCCTGCGAGTTCGACCGGATCGTCGATGCGCGCCTGCGCCCACACGCACTGCGCGGGCGTGTTCTGCAGCCGCGCGATCGCGCCCAGCGTCAGCTCGTGCGCGTGTTCGGCGTCCAGGCCGAACAGGAAGGGGCGGGTCAGGGCGTAGGGGATCAGCGGCATGGCGGCGATTGTCTCAGGCCGATAATCGACGCATGAACCAGGATCAACTCAAGGCATTGGTCGGCCGCGCGGCGCTCGATCATGTGATCGCCGGCGACTGGGTCGGCGTCGGCACCGGCTCCACCGTCAACCACTTCATCGACGCGCTGGCGACGATCAAGGACCGCATCCGCGGTGCGGTGTCGAGCAGCACGGCCAGCAGCGAGCGGCTGCGCGCGCACGGCATCGAAGTGGTCGAGGTCGATGCGGTGCAGCGCCTGCCGGTCTACGTCGACGGCGCCGACGAGATCGACCACGCCGGCTGCATGATTAAGGGCGGCGGCGCGGCGCTGACGCGCGAGAAGATCGTCGCCGACCTCGCCGAGCGCTTCGTCTGCATCGCCGACGAGAGCAAGCTCGTCGACGTGCTCGGTCGCTTTCCGCTGCCGGTCGAGGTGGTGGCGATGGCGGCGCCGCAGATCGCGCGCCGCTTCGCCGCGCTCGGCGGCCAGGCCAGCCTGCGCGCCGGCGTGCTGACCGACAACGGTCACCCGATCCTGGACGTGCGCGGCTTGTCGATCACCGACCCGGCGGCGATGGAGGCCGAGGTCAACCAGTGGCCGGGCGTGCTGACGGTGGGCATCTTCGCGCGCCACCGGGCGTCGATCTGCCTGCTCGGCACGCCGTCCGGGGTGCGGTCGATGGCCTTCTAGACTATCCTCGACGCATAGATTGAAGGGACATCACTTTTGGCTAAACCCAACTACGGATTCGAGAAGCGCCAGCGCGAACTGGCGAAGAAGCGCAAGAAGGAAGAGAAGGCCGCGAAGAAGGCCAGCGGCCAGGGCGGCGACGAGATGACGCCGAACGATGCCGCGATGGTCGATCTGCCGACCGACGACACGGCGATCATCGAGCAGGTCGCCGACGCGACCGAGCCGCCGAAGGACTGACCGGGCCTCAGGCGCGGCGACGCGCCGCGCGGCGCTGCCAGCGCGCCGGGTCGACCGCGTCGCGCAGCCTCGCCTCCACCGGCATCATCGTGCCGCCGATCCAGGCGGCCAGCACCCGTGCGGCGAGCGGCGCCCAGGTCAACCCGCGCGAACCCAGCGCGGTCAACACGAACAGCCCAGGCACCCGCGAATCGCCCGTCGCCGCATCGGCCACCGCGCCGACGATCGGCAACCGGTCCGGCGTCTGCGCGCGCCAGCCGGTCCGCCCGGTCCACGGCACCGACGGATCCGCCGCCCAGCCGGTCAGGCGGGCGAGCCGCTGCAGATTGAAGGCGTGGTCCGCGACGCGGACCTGCGGGTCGAGGTCGCCGGGCTGCGCGGTGGCGCCGAACAGCAGCCTCCCGTCGGGCAGGCCGATCGCGTAGCCGTCGCCGGCCAGCGGCAGCCCCAGCCGCTGCGGCGCCGACGCCCAGACGCTGACCTGCCCACGCGAACGGCCGATCGGCCAGCCGCCCTGCGGCCACAGGCGCAGCGCGTCGGCGCCGTTGGCGAGCACGAGCACCGCGCCCGACTCGATCGTCCGCCCGTCCGCGCCGAGGGCCCTCCATCGATCCGACACCCGCTGGATCGACTCGACCGCCCGGCCGGCGACGAAGCGCGCCCCGCTCCTGTGCAGCAGGTGGCGCACGAGTGCGCCGGGGTCGACCCAGCCGGCGTCGGCGAAGCACCAGGCCGGCCGCGACAGCGCCATGCCCGCCGCCGCGCTCGCCTGCGCCGGCGACAGTGCGCGCACGAAGTCGCCCGGCAGGCCGAGCGACTCGATGCGCGTCTGCATCGCCTCGAGTGTGTCGCCGTCGGCGGCGATCCTCAGCAGGCCGTCGGCGGCGCCGGGCACCGCGCCGTCGGCGATCCACGGCCGCAGCGCACGCGCCGCGGTGATCGCCGCGGCGCGGTGGAAGCGCGCGTGCAGGCCGTCGTCGGCGTGCACGGTGGCGTGGAACAGGCCGGCCGGGTGACCGGAGGCCTCCTGCGCCGGCTCGGCACGGCGGTCGAGCACCGGCGCCGACCAGCCGATCGCCGCCAGCGCCTCGGCGGCCCAGGCGCCGGCCAGTCCGGCGCCGACGATCAGCGCGTGGCGGTCGCCGGCCGCCGCCTGGCGGATCGCAGTCGGCCTCATCGTCGGACGCGGCGCGAACACCGCGTGCGTGACTTCGCGCTTGCCGCCGATGCCGGGGGCGCGGTGGACCTCGAAGCCCGCGGCCCGCAGGCCACCGGTCACCTCGCCCGCCACGCTCCAGGTGGCCGCCGTGGCGCCGGCACGGGCCTTGCGCGCCAGCGCCTGCAACAGCGCGCGTTGCCACATCGCCGGGTTCCGGTCGGGCGCGAAGCCGTCGAGGTAGAAGGCGTCGACGCCGAGATCGAGCTCGCGCTGCATCGCCTGGGCGTCGCCGAAGGCCAGCAGCAGGCGGACCCGGCCGCGATCGAGGTCGATCGCATGCAGCCCCCGGGTCAGCGGCGGCCAGGCCGCGACCAGCGCGGCGGCCGCCTCCGGCCAGGGCGAGCCGGCATGGACGCGGCGAAGATCAGCCACGGTCGGCGGATGGGCCTCGATCGCCGCGTAGTGCAGATGCCCCGGACGCTGCGGGTCCTTGCGCCAGGCGTCCCAGGTGGCGAGGAAGTTGTTGCCCAGGCCGAAGCCGGTCTCGAGGATGGTGAAGTGATCGGCCCCCGCCCAGCGTGTCGGCAGGCGATTGCCCTGCAGGAAGACGTGACGTGCCTGCGCCGCGGCGCCGATGCGCGGGTGGTAGACATCGCCGAAGTCCGGCGCCCGGGCCTGGCCGTCGGCGTCGAACTCGATGCGTGCAGGGACCAGCGGGCCGCCGCTCATGCCACCGACGATCGTGCGGCGAGCCAGCCGAGCAGCCTGTCGCGCACCGGCGCCAGGCCGCGGTAGGCCAGCACCGCCGGGCTCATCGAGGCGATCGCCTGGTGCAGGCGCCGCGCACGATCGGGCGTGTCGATCGCCTCGGCCAGCGGCCGCGTGTCGACGGCGATCGTGAACAGCGCCTGCGACTGCCCGGGCACCGGCAGGAAGGTCTGGCGCTCGGTGCGCCACCAGGCCGACGAGGGCAGGGCGTCGGCCGCGCCGCGACCCCAGGCTTCGCGCGGCGTGCGCCGCGGGTGGGCGTGCAGGCGCGGATGGGCGCTGACGTTCCAGACGAAGCGCTCCCAGCGGTCCGATCCGGTGACCAGCGCGACCAGCGCGTCGGCGGCGCGGCGGATCGCATCGCCGTCGGCCACCGGGGCGTGGATCTGCGTGAAGTGCCGGCCGACCTTGTCCTCCGGCGCCCAGTGCGACGGCAGCGTCACCGCCATCCAGGGCACCTGGCCGTTGGCGCCGTCGACGATCGCCAGGTCCTCGGCGAAGGCCAGCGCAAACAGCGCCGGCAGCCGCCACGCCGGGGGCAGCGGACGAATGCAGCGCGCGATCTCGTCGCCGAGCCCGAACGCGCCGGCCTGGCCGACGTGGACCTCGCCGCCGGCGTCGACCGAGGTGCCCAGGCGCAGCGCATCGGCGCGGCCGGCGTCCCAGCGCCAGGCGTCCGGGTGCTCGCGCGCCGCCTGGCGCGCCAGCGCCTCCAGCGCCGGGCCCGGGTCGAACCCGTCCACCGTGCACAGGGCCTGGTCGGCGAAGGCGCTCAGCACCGCGAGCTTCTCGCGCTGGTGGCGCCCGCCGGGCATCAGCGGCGTGAGGTGCGCGGCGCCTTCGGCCAGGCGGCGCAGGCCCGGCTGCATGCGGAAGG
This sequence comes from uncultured Rubrivivax sp., assembly GCA_937975735.1. Classification (GTDB taxonomy): domain Bacteria; phylum Pseudomonadota; class Gammaproteobacteria; order Burkholderiales; family Burkholderiaceae_C; genus Rubrivivax. Next base: position 3,798 of record CALJUI010000127.1, on the reverse strand, counting down.
GCGCGCTGACCGCGACGTCGAAGTCGAAGCTCATGCGCGGATGATGCCCAAATGCGAACGGGCACCCCGCAGGGTGCCCGTGCGGCCGGCGATCGCGTCGGTCAGACGCGCTTGCGGTACTCGTGCGTGCGGGTGTCGATCTCGACCTTGTCGCCGCTCTCGACGAACAGCGGCACGCTGATCTCGAAGCCGGTGCCGACGAGCTTGGCCGGCTTCATGACCTTGCCCGAGGTGTCGCCCTTGACGGCCGGCTCGGTCTCGACTTCGCGCACCACGGTGGTCGGCAGCTCGACCGAGATGGCCTTGCCCTCGTAGAACACGACCTCGACCGACATGCCGTCCTCGAGGTAGCTGATCGCGTCGCCCATGTTCTCGGCCTCGACCTCGAACTGGTTGTAGTCGGCGTCCATGAACACGTACATGGGGTCGGCGAAGTAGGAGTAGGTGCACTCCTTCTTGTCGAGCACGATCTGGTCCATCTTGTCGTCGGCCTTGAAGACCACCTCGGCGCCGCCGCCGTTGAGCAGGTTCTTCATCTTCATGCGGACGGTGGCCGCGTTGCGGCCGCCGCGGCTGTACTCGGTCTTCAGCACGACCATCGGGTCCTTGCCTTGCATGATGACGTTGCCGGCGCGAATTTCCTGAGCGATTTTCATGAGCGGGATCCGATAGCTGTCGGGTGGGGCGGCGGCGCTCGGGGTCGACGAGGGGTCGACTCGCTTCGAGGCGCGCGCGCAAAGCCCGTTATTCTACCGCGCTGGGCGGTCTGCGGCGAGCGACGAAGTCCAGCAGCCGGGTCACGAGGTCCGGCTGGGCGCACAGCCGGGCGCGCCAGGCCAATGTCCACGCCGACCAGACGGCGAGGTCCGGCCAGGCGGGCGGCCACGCCGCGAAGCCGTTCCACGCCCGCCACAGATGCCGCAGTGCCGCCGCGAAGGCGGGGTCGGCGCCGTCCAGGAAACGGTCGAGGAAGGCGTCGAGCTTGCGCCGGTGCACGCCGTCGGCCTGCGGATAGATCTGCCAGACGAAGGGCCGGCCGGCCCACATCGCGCGCACGAAGGAGTCCTCGCCGCGGACGAAGTTGAGCGTGCAGCGGCGCAGCAGCGCGTCGTAGCCGGGCTGCGTCAGCCAGGGCAGTCGCTCGGCGTCGGGCCGGTCGATCGACTGCGCGGCGCCCTGGGTCAGCCGCAGCGGACCGGGCCAGTGCGCGGCCAGCGCCGGCAGCATCGGGTTGGCGTAGCAGAACACACTGGCGCCGCCGTCCGGCGGGCCGGGCGGGTCGATCACGGCGTCGGCCTCCCGCAGCAGACCACCGGTGGCCGGCGTGAAGCCCGGATAGAAGAACCAGCGGGTCAGGCCGGCGCCGGGCCCGGCCATCACCGGCGACGGCAGGCCGTGCGAGCGTTCGACGTAGTCCTCGGCGCTCAGGTACTCGAGGTTGAGCCACAGCGGCGCCTTGGGCGACTGCTGCATCGCGCCCAGCACCGGCGCCGGCAGGTCGCCGCCGAAGGCCTCGACGACGACGTCGCCGCAGGCCACGGGACAGGCGTCGGCGGGCCAGCCGTGAACCGTCACGCCCGCTGCGCCGTTCGGCGCCATCCAGTCGAGCGCGCCCGCGTCGTCGATCCACAGCCGGACCGCGTGGCCGCGCCGACCGAGCTCGGCGGCGAGCCGCCAGCACACGCCGACATCGCCATGGTTGTCGACCACGCGGCAGAAGAGGTCCCACCGGAGCGGCTGCATCGACGGATTATCCCGGGCGGCACAATCGGCGACGATGACCGAGCCCGACGCCCCCGCCGCCGACGAGGCCCGCGACCGCCTGCTCGAGGAGGTCGGCGCGCTGCCGAGCCTGCCCGGCGTCTACCGCTTCTTCGATGCCGGCGAGCAGCTGCTGTACGTCGGCAAGGCGCGCAGCCTGAAGAAGCGCGTCGCCAGCTACTTCCAGAAGGACCATGGCGGCACGCGCATCGGCTCGATGGTCGCGCGCATCGCGCGGCTGGAGACGACCGTCGTGCGCAGCGAGGCCGAGGCCCTGCTGCTCGAGAACAACCTGATCAAGACGTTGAACCCGAAGTTCAACATCCTGTTCCGCGACGACAAGAGCTACCCCTACCTGAAGATCGCCTCGCACCGGTTCCCGCGCGTCGCCTACTACCGCGGCGCGGTCGATCGAAAGCACCGCTACTTCGGCCCGTACCCCGGCGCCTGGGCGGTGAAGGAGACGATCCAGCTCGTGCAGAAGGTCTTCCTGCTGCGCACCTGCGAGGACACGGTGTTCAACCACCGGTCGCGCCCGTGCCTGCTGCACCAGATCCGGCGCTGCTCGGCGCCCTGCGTCGGCCTGATCGCCGAAGCCGACTACGCGCGCGACGTCCGTGATGCCGAGCGCTTCCTGCTCGGCGAGGCCGGCGACGTCGTCGACGAGCTGCAGGCGCAGATGATGAGCTGGTCCGAGGCGCTCGAGTTCGAGAAGGCGGCCGAGCTGCGCGACCGCATCGGCGCACTGTCGCGCGTGCTGCACCAGCAGTCGGTCGAGGCGAGCAGCCTGTCGGCGTCGGAGCGCGACGTCGACATCCTCGCGGTCAAGGTCGCCGGCGGCCGCGCCTGCGTGAACCTGGCGATGGTGCGCGGCAGCCGCCATCTCGGCGACCGCGCCTACTTCCCGACCCATGTCGACGAAGGCAGCGCCTTTGGCCTGAGCGAGGACGGCGATGGCGGCGAGGGCGGCGTCACCGAACGGCTCGCCGAAGTCCAGGTGCTGGAAGCCTTCCTTGCGCAGCACTACGTCGGCCAATCGGTGCCGCCGCTGCTCGTGCTCAGCCACCGGGTCGACCCGGCGCTGGTGACTGCGCTGGCCTCGGCGGCCGGCACACGGCTGCGCACCGTGCACCAGCCCCGCGAGCAGCGCCGCATCTGGCTCGAGATGGCGATCAAGGGCGCGGACCTGGCGCTGGCGAGGCTGCTCGCGGAGGAGGGCTCGCAGCGGGAGCGCACGCGTGCGCTGGCCGAGGTGCTCGATCTCGACGCCGGCGACACCGATGCATTGCGTATCGAGTGTTTCGACATCAGCCATACCGCCGGCGAGGCGACTCAGGCATCGTGCGTGGTCTACCAGAAGCACCAGATGCAGCCGAGCGAGTACCGACGCTTCAACATCGACGGCATCACCGCCGGCGACGACTATGCCGCGATGCGGCAGGTGCTGATGCGCCGCTACGCAAAGCTGGCCGAGCTGCGCAGCGAGGGATCGTCCGCCGAGGGCCGGACGCGGCTGCCGGACCTGGTGCTGGTCGACGGCGGCCGCGGGCAGGTGGCGATGGCGCGCGGCGTGTTCGAGGAGCTGGGGCTGGACATCGGGCTGATCGTCGGCGTCGAGAAGGGCGTCGGTCGCAAGGTCGGGCTGGAGGAACTCGTGTTCGCGGACGGCCGGCCCAAGGCCGCGCTGCCGCCGGACTCCGCGGCGCTGATGCTGGTCGCGCAGATCCGCGACGAAGCGCACCGCTTCGCGATCACCGGCATGCGCGCCCGCCGCGCCAGCGTGCGCACCGGCGCGAGCCGGCTCGAGGACATCCCCGGCGTCGGCCCGCGCAAGCGCGCGCGGCTGCTGCAGCGCTTCGGCGGCGTGCGCGGGGTCGGCAACGCCAGCGTCGAGGACCTGGCGAGCGTGGACGGCATATCCAAGGAACTGGCGGAGGACATCTACCGTGCGTTGCACTGACTCGAGGACTTCCTGGCGCCTGGGCGCCATCGCGCTGGCGGCGCAAGGCGTCGGCGATGCGGCGCCGGACATCGCCA